>CAYRHC010000029.1:0-11939 GCA_964423935.1 uncultured Bacteroidales bacterium
TTGCTGGCCGGTGCCGACCGCACGGAGAACCATCGCATCAAGCTGGCCTATCTGCAGGTAACCAGCGGTGTGGGTGTCAAACCGGTGGCCAGTCTGGGCCTGAACATCTCGGGCGAGAATTTCGAGGCCTGTGCTTCGGGCAACGGCCCCATCGATGCTGCCATCAAGGCGCTCAAAAAAATCATCGACCGACATATGGAGATGAAGGAATTCACCATTCAAGCCATCAGCAAGGGCAGCGACGACATGGGCAAGGTGCATATGCAAGTGGAATACGACGGCCACATGTATTACGGCTTCGGCGCCAACACCGATATCATCGCCGCTTCGGTAGAGGCCTACATCGACTGTATCAACAAGTTCAAACTGTAAGACTATGCATACCTTATTCGACAAAATCTGGGACGCGCACATCGTGCAGGAAGTTCCCGACGGACCGACGCAGCTTTACATCGACCGTTTATACTGCCACGAAGTAACCAGCCCGCAAGCCTTTGACGGACTGCGCAACAGAGGGCTTACCTGTTTCCGTCCAGAGAAGATTTTCTGCATGCCCGACCACAATACGCCCACCTTGCATCAAGAACGTCCCATTCAGGACGAGACTTCGCGCCGCCAGGTGGAGGCGCTCGAACGCAATGCCAAGGAGTTCGGTCTGACGCATTTTCCGCTGATGCATCCCAACAACGGCATCATTCATGTGGTGGGTCCCGAACGCGGCCTCAGCCTGCCGGGCATGACCATCGTCTGCGGCGATTCGCACACTTCCACCCACGGGGCCATGGGTGCTGTAGCTTTCGGTATCGGCACGAGCGAGGTGGAGATGGTGATGGCTTCGCAATGTATTCTACAGACACGTCCACAGACCATGAGAATCAGTGTTGACGGGCAGCTGGGCAAAGGCGTAACGGCCAAAGATCTGGCGCTTTATCTTATTGCCGCACTGGGAACGGGCGGTGCCACGGGCTTTTTTGTAGAATATGCCGGCGAGGCCGTACGTTCGCTCAGCATGGAAGGTCGTTTGACGCTTTGCAACCTCAGCATAGAGATGGGGGCGCGCGGCGGCATGATTGCACCCGACCAGACCACTTTCAACTACATCAAGGGACGCGACTATGCGCCCAAAGGAGAGGATTGGGACCGAGCGCTCGCCTACTGGCAGACGCTCAAGAGCGATGAAGATGCCGTCTTCGACCGTGAACTGCTTTTCGATGCAGCCGACATCAAGCCCATGATTACCTACGGCACCAACCCGGGCATGGGCATTGGCATCGACCAGCGCGTTCCCGCCCTGCCCCACGACCATGCCGCCGCGCTGTCGTACGGCAAGGCGCTGCAATATATGGGCTTCGAGCCGGGCGAAAGCCTGTTGGGCAAAAAAATCGATTATGTTTTTCTGGGTGCCTGCACCAACGGCCGCATCGAAGATTTCAGGGCTTTTGCCTCTCTTGTGCGCGGTCGCAGCAAAGCCCCCAATGTCACCGCTTGGCTGGTGCCGGGTTCGTGGATGGTCCGCCGTCAGATTGAAGAAGAAGGCCTTGACAAGATTTTGCAGGAAGCGGGCTTCGAGCTGCGTCAGCCAGGTTGCTCGGCATGTCTGGCCATGAACGAAGACAAGATTCCCGCAGGCAAGTATGCCGTTTCCACCAGTAACCGCAACTTTGAGGGCCGTCAAGGACCGGGTGCGCGCACGCTGCTGGCCAGTCCGTACACGGCGGCCGCGGCCGCCGTGTACGGACGCATCGTCGACCCGAGAGAACTTCTTTAATCCACCCTGCCTTATGAAACAAGCTTTCCATATTATCACCAGTACCTGTGTGCCGCTCCCGCTGGAGAACATCGACACCGACCAGATTATCCCGGCACGTTTTCTGAAAGCCACTACGCGCGAAGAACGTTTTTTCGGCGACAATCTCTTTCACGACTGGCGTTTTCTCCCCAATGGGGAACCCAACCCCGACTTTGTGCTGAACCAACCACAATATAGCGGCGAGATTCTGGTGGCCGGCAAGAACTTCGGTTCAGGATCCAGCCGCGAACATGCCGCCTGGGCCATCGCCGGCTACGGCTTCCGCGCTGTGGTGAGCAGCTTCTTTGCCGACATTCACCGCAACAACGAGCTGAACAATTTCGTGCTACCCGTCACTGTGAGCGAAGACTTCCTGCAGGAACTTTTCCGCTGCATCGCCCTAGATGCCCAAACCCAAGTGCGCGTAGACCTGCCCGCCCAAAGCATTTGCAACCTGGCCAGCGGGCGCAGCGAACATTTCGATATCAACGCCTACAAGAAGCATTGCCTGATACACGGCATCGACGACATTGAATTTCTGAGGGCAAATCAAGACAAGACTGAATTATGGGAACAGACGCACCTGCATTCATAGAGCTGCTGGACACCACACTGCGCGACGGCGAACAGACCAGCGGCGTTTCCTTCCTGCCGCACGAAAAGCTGATGATAGCCCGCATGCTGCTCGAAGACCTACGTCTCGACCGCGTTGAAGTGGCCTCGGCCCGCGTTTCCAACGGCGAACAAGACGCTGTGAAGAACATCTGTCAATGGGCCGCCTCGGCCGGCATGCTCGACAAGATAGAGGTGCTGGGCTTTATCGATGGAGGCGTATCGGCCAAGTGGATTCTGGATTGCGGCGGCAAAGTTATCAACCTGCTGTGCAAAGGCAGCGAAAAGCATTGCCGCTACCAGCTCAAAAAGGAGCCGGCCGAGCATATTGCCGATGTTGTGGCAGAGGTGAAATCAGCGCTGGGCCAAGGCTTGGATGTCAATGTCTATCTGGAAGACTGGAGCAACGGCATGAAAGACAGTCCCGACTATGTTTTCGCCATGGTGGATGCCTTGGCCAAGACTCCCGTGCACCGCATCATGCTGCCCGACACGCTGGGCATTCTGCAACCCATCCAGACCCAAAACTACATCCAGCGTATGTGCATGCGTTATCCGCAGCTGCACTTCGATTTCCACGCCCACAACGACTACGACCTAGCTGTAAGCAACGCTATTGCGGCTGCCATATCGGGATGCAAAGGTCTGCACACCACCGTCAACGGACTGGGCGAAAGGGCCGGCAACGCACCGCTGGCAAGTATCCAGGCTATTCTCAAAGACCATTTTCATATCCGAACCGCCATCGATGAAAGCCGTCTGACCGAAGTCAGCCGCGCAGTGGCCTCCTATTCGGGCATCAGCATTCCTTTCAACAAACCCATTGTGGGCGAACACGTTTTCACGCAAGTGGCCGGTATTCATGCCGATGGCGACAACAAGCAGAATCTCTATTGCAACGAACTGCTGCCCGAACGTTTCGGCCGCAAACGGGAATACGCCCTGGGCAAGAACAGCGGCAAGGCCAATATCCGCAAGAACCTCGAAAGTCTGGGTCTCAAGCTCGATGACGAGTCCATGCGCAAGGTGACGCAGCGCATTATCGAACTGGGCGACAAAAAGGAAATGGTCACCCCCGAAGACCTGCCCTACATCGTGAGCGACGTGCTCAAACACGGTGTCAAGGAGGAAAGGGTGAAGCTCAAGAGCTATTTCGTCAATCTGGCCAGCGGGCTTAGGCCTATGGCCACGCTCAAGATAGAGATTCGCGGCGTGGAGTACGAGGAGAATTCCAGCGGCGACGGTCAGTACGATGCCTTTGTCCGCGCCCTGCGCAAAGTGTACAAGCAGACCCTGGGCCGCAGCTTTCCCATGCTGACCAATTACGTGGTCAGTATTCCGCCCGGCGGACGCACCGATGCTTTCGTGCAAACCGTCATCAGCTGGAGCCATCAAGGCAAGGAATTCCGTACCCGTGGCTTGGATGCCGACCAGACGGAAGCTGCCATCAAGGCCACCATGAAGATGTTGAACATCATAGAAGAAGATTACGACTAAAATTGTTTTGAAAAATACCTAACGATGAAACTTAAAATTGCAGTCCTGGCCGGCGACGGTATCGGCCCGGAAATATCAGAACAAGGAGTGAAAGTACTGAAGGCCGTCTGCGACAAGTTCGGTCACGAGGTCGATTTCGAAGAGGCACTGTGCGGTGCCGCCGCCATCGATGCGCTGGGTGACCCCTTCCCCGAGAGCACTTTCGAGTGTTGCAAGCGTTCCGATGCCGTACTGTTTTCGGCCGTAGGCGACCCCCGCTACGACAACGACCCCAAGGCCAAAGTGCGTCCCGAACAGGGCTTGCTGGCCATGCGCAAGAAGCTCGGCCTTTACGCCAATATCCGTCCCATCCAGAGCTTCAAATGTCTGGTACACAAATCGCCCCTGCGCGCCGAAGTGGTGGGTGATGCCGATTTCGTCTGCATTCGTGAATTGACGGGCGGCATGTATTTCGGCGAGAAGTATCAAGACAACGACAAGGCTTACGACACCAACTATTACACCCGTCACGAGATAGAACGTATCCTGAAAGTGGGCTTCGATTATGCCATGAAACGCCGTCATCACCTGACGGTGGTAGACAAGGCCAATGTGCTGGCTTCTTCGCGGCTGTGGCGACAGATAGCCCAGGAGATGGCCCCGCAATATCCCGCCGTGACCACCGATTTTATGTATGTGGACAATGCCGCCATGCGCATGATACAAGAACCGACCTTCTTTGATGTGATGGTAACGGAGAACACCTTCGGCGATATTCTTACCGACGAAGCTTCGGTTATCAGCGGTTCCATGGGCCTGCTGGCCTCGGCCTCCACGGGCGAGAGCACACCCGTTTTCGAACCCGTACACGGCAGTTGGCCGCAAGCTACCGGTCTGAACATTGCCAACCCGCTGGCCCAGATTCTGTCGGTAGCCATGGGCCTTGAGTACTTCGATCTGAAGGCCGAGGCCAGCCTGGTAAGAAAGGCCGTGGACGCCTCTCTCGATGCCGGGGTGCGCACACCTGAAATTCAAATAGAAAAAGGCGCCCACTTCGGGACTAAGGAAGTGGGCGCCTGGATAGTCGACTATATCTTAAAAGCCTAGTCTTTCATCAGTTTGTGGTTGGCTATCTTGCCTTGAGCCGTCTGCGTTTGCAGTACATAAACTCCGGCAGGCAACTTATCCAAGGAACCGATAGTGGTTTCAGCATCCGCTGCCAGATTCTGGCGGCGGATTTCTTTTCCGCTCAAGTCGCGCAGGGATACAACGGCAGACTCACCGCTATGGTTGCGCACGTTCACCTGCGAATGGAACAAACTGGGTGTCACGGCAAAGTCGGGTTTGCTCACCATGGCAGGCGTCAGCGAGGTGGCGATGTTTTCTTCCATGCAGACACCAAAACGACGGGTATAGCTGCTGTTGTCGGCATCGGTCACGGTTACGGTGAAATACTGCACGGCCTTGAAATCCTTGGCGGCTGAAATAATCAGACGTTGTCCGTCCAGACTGTAATTGACATCGTCACTGGCACTTACTTCGTACTTGGGGCTATTGACATAAGCCTTGAAATATTGGCCAAGGTTGATGGTATCGTTCTCTGTCTGAGAGAGATAATAGCGAGGAACTGACAACCAGTCGAGATAGTCTTCCAAAAGGGAGTAACCGTCACCATCGGGGTCGGCATTGCTGTCACTGAAATCGCCGGAAGCGGAGTTGGGGTTGGTACCCAGCATCTTTTCCCACCAGTTGGGCAGACCGTCACGGTCGGTATCAAAGGCATCCAAATCTATCACTTCGTAACCGTAGTCTTCAAAACCGCCGGCATCAGCTTCGTTGTCAATCAGACCTTTCTTGCCCGTGTAGCTGCCCACGTAGGTGTAGGTGGCATCGAGGGTTTCACGAACCACGCGCTGGTCTTGTTCATCGAAGACAGGCATGGTGCAACCAACATCGCTCAGCGTGCTCTTGTAGGCGTCTTTGGCGCTCTCCAGCGTAATGTACGAGGGGAAGAAGGGTTCGTCTACCCACAGTTGCCAATCGACGGTCTTGCCCAGTTGCTCGTCGCGGCCGCAGGTGTTGTCGGTACCGTCGCAGATGAAGCTGCCATTGTCGGGATTTTGCAGGATGTTGTTGGCATAATAGTAGCTCTGGGTTCCCAAGCCGATGTTCTCAATCTGGGCGATGAAGATTTTTTCTTTGCCACCCACAGGTCCGCGCTTGTAGTAGTTGCCAACGAAGTTGGCTTCGTGTACGCCACCGTCGGTGACACGTCCGTCGAAGTTGTAGACCACATTGTTGGAGATATCCATACGGCCGGCTGCATAGCCATTGCCGTCCAAACCACCGGCCAAAGACCAGTTACGTCCGTTGTTGTGTGCCAGCAAGTTGTGGTGGATGGAGCCGATATCACCGCTTACCGAACCGGCAAAACCGTGAGCCTTGCCTTCGCCGTAGTTCTTGTGACCGGCCACGTTCAAAGCCTCGGTTACCATTGAGCGCTGCAGGGTGATATTCTTGGCGTTACGCGACGAGAACACTTCGTCGATGGCCCAGCTGATGGACACGTGGTCGATAATGGCATGGTCGTTGCCCGTCATGCCGAAACCGTCGGCCGTTTCACCGCCACCCAGACGCACGCGTACGAAACGCGAAATACAGTCGTCGTTGGAGCCCATAGGTGCGCGGCTGATACAGATACCCTTGCCGGGAGCGCTCTGTCCGGCCATGGTCACGAACTTGTTCATCACCAGACGGCCATTGAGTTGGATACGGCCGGAAACGGCAAACAAGACCGTACGAGGACCGATGTCGTTGGTAAGCGCTTCACGCAAACTGCCTTCGCCGCTATCATTGAGATTGGTCACATATACCACCTTGCCGCCACGTCCACCGTGAGCATAACGGCCATAGCCCTCAGCACCGGGAAAAGCTAGATGACGCGAACGGAAGCTCCAGACTTCACCTTCGGAAACGGTACCGTCTTCGGCTTGTTCGTCAACGCGCCAATAATAAGTATTGAACGTCGAGATGTTGTTCAGTACATAAGATGTATCGGCCTTCACCTGAGTGGATACCAGCGAGAGCGCGTCTTTGGAAGTACCTAAATAAATAAGGTGCTTGTCGGCATTGGCAGCCGAAGACCATTGCAGGGTGTACACACCTTCATCAGCATTGATATGATAATCGGCATCGGCTGGAACGGGCTTGGAAGCCTTGGCATCGACGGCCACCGTATTAAGTTCAAAGGCGTTCAGCACAGGGGTGCACTCATCGGCAACGGACGAGCGCGACTTGTAGTTGGGGTTGGTCTCGAAACGGATAACCACTTCTTGACCCTCATTTTCCACCTTGAGCGTGGTCTTGACGATAAGGGCATCGGCATAGGAAGCCACCTGTTGCGTACGCATCAGGCTGTCGTAAACCATCACACCGTCCACATACACGTCAAAGGGAAAAACTTCCTTCTTATCGGGAGCGTCCCAGCAGTTGTGATAGGTTTGCAGATAATGGGTGCCGACGGGCAAGTTCATGAATACCAATTCGATAGCACCCACCATGGTAGTGGGTTCCAGCACCAGACCGTCGCCGTGCAGACGCTGATAGTTGGGCGATTGCACCAAAGCCTTGCTCCAGGCCGAACGGCAATAGCATTCGTTATCGACATACAGCACACCGTCCACACGAGTAACGGCGCGGCCACGCAGCACCATCTTGATGCCGTCTACCACCAAGGTGTCGGAATACTTGTTCTTGCCATATTTCCAGGGTGTGTAGCCGGGTTCGTTCACTTCGGCATCCTGACGGCTGGCTTCGTTGATATCGACCTTGATAACAGGATTGGCGGCGCCTAGGGACAAGGTCAAACCCAGCGTAGCCACTAAGAGTAGCAGTTTCTTCTTCATGTTGTAAAAAGTTAGTTAGTGAGTTAGAGGAGTGCAAAGAACAGCAATAAAAGCATGCCGCGGGGCTAATCTTTGTTAAGTCCCGTCGCGGAAGCGTTAAACTAGCCCAGCATTTTTGAAAGATTCTTAATGCACGCCCCAAACAACGTTGTCGCGGGGGTTCTGGCGCTGCTCGTACTTGAGGTCTTGCAGCATACCCGACTTGACACGGATGGAGAAGTTGTAAGATTTGTAGCGGCCGATGGGGATGAAGCTGGCCGAGAGCAGCCAACAATGCAAATCGCGCGATACGGTACAGTTCATGGTGGAAAGCTGCTTGGTATCGAAGTTATAGCTGCTGCTGCAAGTGACTTTCCATTTGTCGGTAAGCGACATATTGCCGCTGAAACTGAGGTTGTGCGTCAGTTTGCGGTTGTATTCGAGCGTCTTCTTGTTGAAAGTGGAGCGTCCGTAGCGCAAAGTGTAGCTCAGCGATATGCTCCAAGGTAGCGTATAGGGCTTGTAGAGCGCCTCTTCAGGGTCGTCCGAAGAAGGTGATGATGAAGATGATGTTTCGGGCTTGGCGCTGCCACCACCACTGCCGTCTGCACTCTTGTCCTTCTTTTTAAAGGTCTCGTTGCTGATGGTATAAGAAAAAGAGGTACCCGTGCTGATAAGGCGGCCCGGGATGCCGTATTTTTCGAACTGCGTAACGTTTACCCGCACCGGATTGCCGTTTTGGTCGAGCTGATAGGTGTAAGGATCGAAGGTACCGCTCAGGTTCAAGGTGTATTTGGTGCCGAACTTGATACGGATATTGGCGCTGATATTGCTCCAGTTAAGACTGTCGGCCGCCAGATTGTAGGAAGTGCCGAAGGAGAAATTATCGATAAGGCTCACCTTCTTGAAGGCGTTTTCTTCGGTGGAATCTTTATCGTTGCGCACCTTCATTTCCACATTATTGGCCACATTGAAGTTGATGCTGCCCGACTTGCCTTTACCGGGCGTGCCGTAGAGGGAGTTCTGATAATGCGAATAGGGCTGGGTACGGGTATTGCCCTCTGCGTCCACATACTCCAGGGTTTCGTAATAGCCGTAGCGGTCGTTGCCAAAGTCAGGACGGTAGGAGAAGGATACCGATGGTGTCAACACGTGACGTATCATATTCACTTTGGTGCCGAAAATCTGCGGCAGTGGCTGGTAGAAACCATAGAGTTTGGTAGAGGCGCTCACGCTGGCATTGTAGTCCCACACGCGGTTGAAGCCCCAGACCGTATCGTTGAGCACCCGGTCGGTCTCGGGATCATAATACTTGTCCAGGCGGCTCGTGTACCAACGTTCGGTGTAAGAGAACGAGGGCGTTACATTGATGTAGTTGAACACGGTAAAGGTGGCGCTCACGGGGATGCTGTGTTTCATACCGTTACGCCAGTCGCGTATGAGCGACTTGTTCAAGATATCGTATTCCTTTACCTCGGAAATGCTGTTGGTAAGGGTGCCCGAATAGCTCATGCTGATCTTTTCCCAAAAATATTCCTTGCCGACGGCCTGCTTGCGCTTGAAGGGATAAAATCTGGGCACACTCAGACTCATGTTGGGCAGCGAAACGGTAAGGGTAGAGTCCTTGCTGCGCTGGGTGATGCTGGCGCTGGCGCTGATACTGAGCGGAAAATCGGGGAAGCGCTGCGAGAAGTTGATGCTCGAACTTTTTGTATTCTGCGAGAAAACCTCGGGATTGTAATAAGAGTTCAAATCGTTGCGCGAATAGCCGCTGGTAGCGAAGTTCACCGATGACGAAAAGGTGCGGTAGGGATTGGCCTTGGAGTCTTGCGCGTGGCTCCATGTAATGCTCATATTGGAGCTTTCCGAATAGTCTGGCAGGCTTTTCTCGCTGTTGGCCGTCAGCAGATAGGAAAAGGAGAAATTGCCCGAATACTTGTAGCGGCGGCGGTAGTTGCTCCGAGCCTTGACTCCCCAAGAGCCCTTGGTATAGTATTCGCCCGTCAGGGCCAGGTCGAAATAGTCGTTCACGGCAAAGTAATAGCCACCATCGCGCAGGTAGAAGCCTCGTGAAAGCTCATCGCCATAGGTAGGTGTTATAATGCCCGACGAGTATTCCGTGCTGAAGGGGAAATAGCCAAAAGGCACCACCAGTGGCAGATGCACGTCTTCCACTACCATGTGGGCGGGGCCGGTGACGATGTTCTTACCGGGGCGAACCTTGGCTTTGCTCAGTTGCAAATAGAAATGCGGATGGTCGTGATTGTCGCAGGTGGTATATTTGCCGTCCACCATATACATGGCGTCATCGTCCATTTTTTTGGTGCGGCCGCTCACCACATAGCCTTCGCCCTGCTGGGTCACCACATTGGAAATCAGGCCCTTTTGCGTAACGAAGTTATATTTGAGGTCGCGGCTCTGGTAAGAGCCGCTCTTGTCGGCAAAGACCGGGTCACCGCTCACATTGCCGGCCGAGTCGCGCAGGCCCACGGCGAAGATGGTGGAACTGTCCATATCCATCACGATGTAACCGCCGCCCAGGTCCATTTCTCCGTAGAGCACCTTGCCATCCTTATATAGATGGGCGGTGCCACCGGCATTGAAGGTCATGGAGTCGGCCGCCTCGAAAGTGATGACACTGGTGAGGTCGGAGGTACCTTTGTCTTTCTTGGGTTGGGACGGGACTTGCTGCAGACTGTCACCGAGGGCCAGCATGGCACTGTCGGCCAAAAGCGTCAGACTGCTGTCGATGGGCGAAGGGCGGATGTCGTCAGAAGCGGGGCTAACCTGGCTGAGCGTATCCGGTAAGGAAACCAGGCTGGGGTCGGCCATTTTGCGCTGGGCCACGGCAGGCACGACAAGGAACAGCATCAGGATAATGATGCCCAATCTTGGGGTCTGGAAAAATCCGGATTTGTCCTTCGTGCGTTTGTTCATCCTATGCGCAATAAGCCGACAAAAATACAACAATCGACATGATTATAAAAATCTTTCCGCCCAATTGTCGAAGCGGCGCAACGATTCTTCTCCGAACTTTTCGAGTTTGCTGCGGGCTTGCTGCGGGTCGCGTTCCGAGTCGAGGTGAGTCTTGGAAAAGAATTTGTCGGCAAAGCAAATCAGTTCTTCTTCGAGGCTTTGGGGACTGTAGTCTTGAAGGGGAAGCGGCAAGGCCTGGGTGCGTATGTCCTCTATGGTGAGTCCGGTGCCGGTGTGGCGTTCGCAGACGTGGGCGCAGGCCTCCAAGGTGGCATCGGTGAGAGGTTCTTGCTCGGCTGGGGTCGCGTAGCTCAGCGGGGTGGGCGCAGCGCCAGGGGCCGTGCCGGCCCCTGGCGCGGGCGAGGGCCAGCCCTCGCCCGCCTGCGCGTCCTTCAGGGCGCGCAGCAGCGCCCCACCCAGCAGCCCGTGCCTAATGTACGGCTCTGTTCCGTAACAAAAAATGCTAGGCGCGTCCACCCGACAAACACCGATATCGTGCAGCAAAGCGGCCTGTTCGAGCAGAAGTCTGTCTACCGGCAGGTCGGGATGCGAGGCGGCCATCTGCAAAGCCTTGTCGGCCACCGAGCGGCTATGACGGTATACCACATCGTACAAAGCCTGATTGGGCATCAGATAATAATGGAGTATTTCAATTGCATTCATTGTTTTCAAGCGATTTCGAAAGACTTGCAAAGTAAACAAAAAACCACCATTTTTGCATTTCAAAAGCCCGGCCTTCAAAATGCGATTTTTCCATTCACTTCTGTGTTGTTGCTGCCTAGCCTTGCTGCTGCCCACCGCCTGTTGCGGACAGCAACGCAGGCCTGCGGCGCAAGTCACCCCACCGGCACCTTTACGCTGCGGGGCCGAACGCACCAAAGCCTATTTTCCCCTACTCGAAGGCAAGCATTTTGCCCTGGTGGTCAACCATAGTTCCACTATCGGACGGCAGAGTCTGGTAGACAGTCTTTGCGCCGCAGGCCTGCGTCCCGACTTTATATTTGCCCCGGAACACGGATTCAGAGGCAATCATGATGCCGGCGCAGGCATTCAAGACAGCCGCGATGCCGTCACAGGGCTTTACATCGTCTCACTCTATGGCAAAAACAAGAAACCCGAGCCCGCCCAAATGCAAGGCCTCGACTATGTGGTTTTCGACCTGCAGGATGTCGGTTGCCGTTTCTACACCTACCTCAGCACCC
>CAYRHC010000030.1:0-11921 GCA_964423935.1 uncultured Bacteroidales bacterium
TGGTCTTGGTGGATGGCCCGGGCTTGTAGTAGCAGTTGATGATATTGGCGTTCATGCCTTCGCCGCCATAGGCACCCACCACGGCACCGTAGTTGTAGATGACATTGTTGCGCAAGTCCACATTGTCCACTTTGGGTACTTGATAGTCGTGACCCAGACGGGGCGTGCGGCTGCTGTGATGTGCCATCAGGTTGTGGTGGAAGGAGGCCGACGGACCGCCCCAAATACCGCCGTAGCCGTGGCCGCCCTTAACGTGGTTGCTGTAGCGCAGGCTCTCGGTGATGAAGCACCACTGCATGGTGAATTTGCTGCAACCGTAGAACGAGGCACATTCATCCACGCTCCACGAGAAGGAACAATGGTCGAGGATAACGTTGCTGATGGCACGGCCGCCCACGGCATCATCTTCCACTTCGCTGTGCAGGTCGCCCATGCGCACGCGTATGAAGCGGATAATGACGTTGTTGGACTGCACGCGCAGCGGGTAACCCGCCAGGCAGATACCCAGACCGGGTGCGGTTTGGCCGGCGATGGTCAAATCGCCGTAGTTGATGTTCAGATAGTCGTCCAGAAAAATGGTGCCGGCCACATCAAACACGATGGTACGGGCACCGCTCTTGTTCAGATAGTAGCGCAGCGAACCGACAGGAGGATTGTCTTTGTCGTCGTCGAGGTTGGTGACGTGATAGACGACACCGCCTCTACCGCCGGTGGTGTAACGGCCGTTGCCCTCTGCACCGGGAAAGGCCGGCAGCGTCTGCGCGGCTAGCGGCAGCTGTATAAGCAGCAGGCTCGAAAGCAGTGAGAGAAATAGTTGCTTTTTCATTGTGGGTAGTTTTTTCATTGCGGTTAGGAGCTATTTGTCAATTGTTAAAAATTCTTGGAAATGCGGAAGCAAATTTAAAGACTGTGTTTTGTATAGGGGTGGAACTTTTTTCCTAATAGGTGGATATTTTGACAAAAAGTGAACTTAAATTGGCAAAATATCCACCCCCTTGACAATGCGGTAGCCTACTTTTACGCCGTCGCGATTCGGAGCTCGGAAGGCTCCGTTTTTCCCGACAGCAAGCGCAACCTGTTTTTTTAATTTTAATAACAAAGCTTATGAAAAAAGTTACTCTTTTGATTTGCTCCCTGATGCTGGCTTTTGCCGCATCGGCAACAATCATTCCAGTTGACAGTGTACAGCATTATGCTACCAAGTACGGTGCCGTAGCCGATGGCGATACCCTGTTGCTTTACAGCGGTACCTATCAGAACCAGAAATTCCCCGTGGGCAAGTCTATTGTAGTGATGGCTCCCGATACCTGCGAGGTATACATGACGGGCGAAATCAAATCCGACGGTGGCGACTTTGCCAACTCGGGCATTACCTTTATCAATGTAACCATTGGTGACGGTGCTTCTTATTTGTTCAACATCAGTGGTTCGGGTACGATTAAGAACATCACCCTTAAGAACTGTGTGCTGACCAATGTAAGCCGTTGTACCGTTTATGCCGGTTCGGGCATCACCATCGAAAAAGTCGCTTTCGAAGGTTGTACCCTTACCAATTTGAACACCGGTAACTGGAACTTCTCCTGGTCGCAGGCTATCATCAACGAAATGTCCTTCAACGAATGTACCATTTACAACAACAATGGTATGGAATCGGTGCTGAACCCCCGTACTGCCAGCGAAGGCAGCTGCAAGTTCAGCGTTACCAAGAGCACCATCTTCACCGGCTGCCGCGATGCTAACCGCTACTTCCTGCAGGCCGCCAAGAACTACACCGGTGACGAAAGCGAAATCATCATCAAGGACAACATCATCGTAGCTCCCGACGGTACCAACGCCGGTAAGCTCTTCGATATCCGCGCCGGTTTCTGGAGTGGCGAAATCACCAACAACCTTATCCACGGTTGGGTATTGCCCGAATTGTCCGCCGATTTCGGTGACCTCACCGTTGCCGACAACTACACGCTGACCGACCTTGGCATCGCTTCTACCACTGCCATTTTCGCTGATGCCGCTCAAGGCGATTTCACCCTGTACAAAGGTGTGAGCGCACTCGATGGCAAGGCTTCTGACGGTGGCATGCTGGGTGCTTCCAAGTGGGCCGTATCTGCCGACAACCTCAAGACCCTTATCACCGGTTTGGCCGAAGGCGTTGATTCTATCGCCGGTACCATCTCCGGTCCTAGCGGAAAGATTGCCGCTGGCAAGGATGTGACCCTTACCGCTGTGAAGGGCTTCGGTTACAAGTTCGTCAAGTGGGTTGACGCTACCGGCGCTACCTTGAGCGAAGACGCTACTTACACCTTCACGATGAATGACGATGCTACCGTTTTGGCTGTATTCGCTCCCATCAATGTTTACAAACTCAATGTTACCTGCACGGGCGGCGGTTCTTACAGCGTATCGCAAGCCGGCAAGGATGGTGCCTATGTAGAATACGAAGAAGGTACCGAACTGATGATTACCACCGTTGTCAACAAGGTGACCGAATTTGTGATGGCTACCGATGCCGATGGCAACACGTACTTCACCACCGAGTTCGCTATCGTGATGAACAAGGATATCACCTTGAGTCTCGAATTTGCCCAGAAGGATTACATCTGCGGTTGGGATAACTTCCTCGACGGTGCTTCCAACAGCCGTCCCGCCGATTACCTGAGCTATGGTTATCAGCTGGCTGCCGACTCTTCGAACCTGCCTCTGCTCGAAATGTACTACACCTACATTCCCGGTGCTCCTCACAGTGGCTGGTGGAACCGCGATGGCGAAGGCCTTATCTGGAAGCGTTGCAACATCACCGGTGATTCCGAAACCTACAACAACGACTCTACCAAGTTCTTCAAGGATCAAGGTTACTATCTGCAGACCGCTATCTGCACCAAGAACTACAAGACCGACGTTACCATGCTGATTTCGCTGAAGGGTTCTTACCGCTTCTATCACGAACAGTACATCCAGTATTCTTACAACAACATGAGCTGGGAAGACGTTGATACCCTTACCGTTGGCGGTGGCTGGCAAGATTACACCATCACCATCCCCAATTCTGCCGATCAGGATCTGTTGTATGTACGTGTATATCCTAACGTTAATGGTCCGTACAACACCAACAACTTCTTCGATACCTACGGTCTGTATTTCGACAATATCTTCTTTATGGCTGAATACGCCACTGCTTTGGAAACGCCCAAGGCTGAACAGGAAACCGTTATCTACGATATTATGGGCCGTCGCCTGATGAACGCTGAGCGTCCCGGTCTGTATATCATCAACGGCAAGAAGGCATTGGTAAAATAAGTAATCACTTATAATACCCGATAAAAGAGGGGGATGGAGAAATCTGTCCCCCTTTTTCGTTAAATAGTCCACTCGCTGTTTGGGCCGCCAAGGTATTTTTGTATCGGAAAATCGAAAGAATCGAAAAAACAACCGCATATAAAATGAAAAAATTCAACTTGATGATGGTGATGCTGCTGGCAAGTCTGACGCTTGCTGCCGCATCGATGAAACCCAAAGTTCCCACCGACGGACAGAAAAACGTGTCGGTGAATGCTCAGATTGTCGTTCAAGGACCTTCGTCCATTGCTCTTGCCAAGGATAGCTGCCTGCTCAACGGCGAGCCTATTTCCGTGGCTTCCGTGGCTGCCTCTATGGCCATTTTCCGACCCGGCCTGATGGACTTCGCCACCGACTATACGCTGGAAGTACCCGACGGCGCGTTCACGCTTAAGGATGGCACGCCGCTCGAAGGTTGCAAGGTGCATTTTACCACCGCTTCGCCCGAGGCTAAGGTTTTCGATGCCATCGTGGCTGCCGATGGTAGTGGCGATTATACCAGTATCCGTGCCGCCGTGAAGGCTGCCCCAGCCAACAGGGTAGAACCTTGGATTATTTTTGTCAAGAACGGCGAGTACGAAGAACTGGTGCGCACGGCCTCCAACCAAACCTATATATCGCTGGTGGGCGAAGACCCTGAAAAGACCATCCTCAAGTTCAGTATTACCTCCAATGGCGGCCACGAAAGAGACCAGGCCAACTTTACTGAAGCCGAAGGCCGCGGTCCCGTGCTGGTGGCCAGCGCCCCCAACTTTTATCTGCACAATATCACGGTGATCAACTCTTGGGGTTACGAGAAGCAGAATGGCCCCCAGGCGCTGGCCTTGGGTTCCTACACCGACCGTTTCGCCATGTTCAATACGCGCCTGCTCAGCTATCAGGATACTTGGCAGACGGGAAGTGACGAGCACCGCCACTATGCACGCCGTTGTTATATCGAAGGTGCCGTTGACTTTATCTATTGCTCGGGCGATATGGTGCTAGACAGTTGCACGCTGGGCCTTTGCCGCAACGGTACGGTTATTGTAGCTCCTTCGCACGGTGCCGGTGTCAAGTACGGCTATGTGTTCCGCGATACCAAGATTGTTTCGAGCAAACCCGGTACTGCGCGCACCAACAATACCTACGGCCGGCCTTGGCACAATTATCCCAGAACTTCTTTCATCAATACGACTTGGTCGAAGGATATCACCTTTTCCGCCGGTGGCTGGATCGACCATATGGGCGGACTCCCCGTGGTGTTTGCCGAATACAATACCCGCAACTACCTGGGTCAGCCCGTCGATTTGTCCAAACGCAATACCTATTATTATAAAGGTGACAAATCGAATCCCGAAGGCACCTGCACGGCACAGGCTGTTTTGAGCAAAGAAGAAGCCGATGCCCTAACGGTGCGCACCGTCCTGAGTGGCAGCGATGCCTGGACACCCGATCGCATGACTGTCGAACTGCCTGCTCCCGAGCTGACGTACCAAGGCAACACGCTTTCTTGGAACAAAATAGCTGCCGCCATCTGTTATCTGGTGATGAAAGACGGTGAGTTCTATAAGGTTACCACTGACACTTCTATGGATGTAGAGGGCGATGTGAATGCTTACACGGTACGCGCCGTCAACTATTACGGCACCATGGGCCTAATCTCCAAGGCCCCTTTTGTAAACGGCATTCAGGCCGAAAAGGTCGCTGACCTGGATGCCTTGTTCGATGGTCAGACTTTGCGTCTTGGCCGCTTTGAGGGTGTTGCGACAGTTGAAATGTTGAGTCTTGACGGTCGTCTTCTGTCCAAACAGCAGGTTTCGAGCGAAGCTGTGTTGCCCGTGGCTGCCCAAGTGGCTATGTCACGCATTACAGCCCCGCAGGGAACGCTGGTGGTTAAATGTATCCGCTAAGTAATCAGTCATTTGTAATAAATAACTTTAACGATATGAAGCGCTGGATTGTTGGCTTGTGTATCTGCCTTTTTCCCTCTGCCCTGATGGCTGCGCCTACGCTCACCAAGGCTATGCCTGCCGATGGCAGCACCATTGGCATAACCGGCAGCATCGTGCTGATGTTCAATTCGAACATCCAGTTGGGCGACCAGGCCTGTACGCTCAATGGCGAAACGGTTACGCCTACCGCAGTGGCCAAGGTGCTCAAGATAGAATATGCCGGTCTTAGCTACAGTACCGAATACACGTTGGTAGTGCCCCAGGGTGCCGTATTGGACAAGTCTTCGGGTGAGGCTTTTGCCGGTGTTACCTTGAAGTATACCACTCAGGCGCGTCCCGAGGTGGAACCCAAACTCTTCGATTTTGTGGTGGACCCCAATGCGGACAAAACCTCCGCCACGGTGGGCAAGACCGTACAGTCGGCCTTCGATGCCATTCCCGACAAGGGCTCCAAACGCTTTTACGTCTTTATCAAGAACGGTACCTACGATGAAAGACTCACGCTCTCGTCCAACAAACAAAATGTGAGCTTTATCGGCGAGAGTCGCGATGGGGTGGTTATTCAGTATTTTTCCAATCCTGCGGTGGAAATTTACGGCAAGAACATCTATTTCGAGAATCTTACGTTCAAGGCTACCAATAACCCCGACTATACGCAGTACAATATCGCCATTTACGCCGAGGGCGACCAGAATATCTACAAGAATGTCTGCTTTTTGGGACACCAGGATACGCAACGCACCGGCGGTGACGGTGCACGCCACTATATGAAGAACTGCGAGATTCACGGCACCATCGACTTTATCTACGGTTGCGGTGATGTCTTCTACGATGAATGCTACATCTATCTGGAAAAACGCAACAAGATGATGCTGGAATCTACCACTTGGGATACGGCTTGCGTCATTGTGGCCGGTTCGCATTATGCCGAAAAGTGGGGACATGTGTTCAATCATTGCACCATCGACGGTGATCCCAGCAACGATTTCCGTTACAGTTTGGGCCGTCCCTGGTACAATGATGCCCGCGCCGTTTATCTGAATACGGTTATGAAAATCCGCCCCTTCGAGTTCGGTTGGACCAGCATGGGCGATCCTCCAGGACTCTACGCTGAATATGGCAGTGTCGATGCCCAGGGCCAGCCGGTCGATTTGAGCAAGCGTCACAACAAATACCTTTACGACGGCAAGGAATACACCTGCGATTTCAATCCGGTACTCACGGACGAAGAGGCGGCCAAGTACACTTTGCGCAATGTCTTGGCCGGTAGCGATGCTTGGCATCCGGATGAAATCTGTGCCGCTCCGGCCGCCCCCAAGGTGGTTTTGCAAGGAGCCGAACTCAGTTGGGAAAAGGTGCCCTATACCATTTGCTATGTCATTCGTCGCGACGGCCGTTTTCTGGAAGCTGTCACCGCTACAAGCTATACCTTGCCCGCCTATGGCAATTACAGCGTGGAGGCTATCGGCGAATACGGCTTTTCCTCTGAAGCTACCGCCCTGCGTTATGCCGACCCTACGGCGCTTGCTCGGGTGACGGCTTGCCCGCTGTGTTGGCACCTGGAAGGCGCGTCACTTCTGATGGAAAGCGATGAGATGGTACACGTCAGCATCTACGACCTGAGCGCCTTGCGTATAGCCGACCTGCAGTTTCAAGGCACAGCCCGATTGGACCTGCCCACCCGCGGCTTGTTCCTAATCAAGACCGAGAGTGCTAGCGCCTCTTGGGTCAACAAACTTCGCCTTCAGTAGAATTTGTCCGGTAGAATCTTCTAAGTTTAGTAATAGTTAGTTGCGAAGCCATGGGCTTCAAAAGGAGAGAGGGAGAAACCGTTAAGGATTCTCCCTCTCTTCCGCAATATCTTGGGTGTCGTAAAACTTAGATAAGGCGCTTGTTGATGATGACTTCTACAATAATGCCAACGATAAACAGAATGGCTGCGATAAGCAAATGATCGTTTTGCAGAACGTTCTTGAACTGGGCAATAGCCAAGACGGCCACACCTGCCAAAATAAGAATGGAGCCGGTGTTTTTGGCCAAAAGGGTGAGAAATCTTTTCATATAGGGTGTTTTTTGTTGTTTGACGATGAATAATAGCCGCAAAGTTAAGCATTTAATTTTTTCTTGCAATAATTGACAACTCTTTTCTTAGGCAATTTTATGTTTGCTTTGCTTGCCTGTTCCGATTTATTGCACTACTTTTGCGCCGCTCTTTGGGCTATCGGATGTCGATGGGTCCCGGGGGCACAGCTATTAATTTTAAAAGTTTCATTTATGAACAGTTACGAAACCGTTTTCATTTTGACTCCCGTTTTGTCTGAACAACAGATGAAGGAAACGGTAGAAAAATTCAAGGAGCTTCTCGTAGCAGAAGGTTCTGAAATTGTGCATGAAGAAAACTGGGGCCTGCGCAAGCTGGAATACGCTATCCAGAAGAAGACCACCGGTTTTTATCATCTCATCGAATTCAAGGCCAACCCCGATGTTGTCGCCAAGTTGGAAACCCAATTCCGTCGTTCGGACCAAGTGCTCCGTTTCTTGGTTTTGAAGCAGGACAAGTTCTTCGCCCAGTATGCTGAGAAGAGAAGAAGTCTGAAGAAGTCTAACGAAGTAAAGGAGAACTAATTATGGCACAGAATTCCAACGAAGTAAGGTATCTTGTACCTCCTACGGTAGATACCAAGAAGAAAAAATATTGTCGTTTCAAGAAGAACGGTATCAAGTTCATTGACTATAAGGATCCCGAATTCTTGAAGAAATTCTTGAACGAACAAGGTAAGTTGCTGCCCCGTCGCATCACCGGTACCTCTTTGAAATATCAGCGCAAGGTCGCCCAAGCCGTTAAGCGTGCCCGCCATCTTGCTTTGCTGCCTTATGTAACCGATTTAATGAAGTAAGACTATGGAAGTTATTTTGAAAGAAGACGTCGTCAATCTCGGCTACAAAGACGATATTGTAAAGGTTAAGGACGGTTATGGCCGCAATTATCTGATTCCTCAAGGCAAGGCTGTCATTGCCAGCGAATCTGCCAAGAAGGTGTTGGCTGAAACCCTGAAGCAGCGCGCTCACAAGATCGAGAAGCTCAAGAGCGATGCCGCTGCTATGGCTGAAAAGCTGAACGGTGTTTCCCTTACTATCGCTGCCAAGTCTAGCGAAGGCGGTAAGATTTACGGTTCTGTCAGCAACATTCAGATTGCCGAAGAACTCGCCAAGTTGGGTCTCGAAGTAGACCGCAAGAGCATCGTGATGAAGGATGCCAAGGAACTGGGCGAATATACGGCTGTTGTCAAGCTGTACAAGGAAATCCAGGCAACCATTTCCTTCACCGTTGTGGCTGAAGCTGAGTAGGAATTGCCTAATGCTAAATAAAGAGAGGGTGACCCAAACGGTCATCCTCTCTTTTTTGTTCGGGACTTTTCAGGGGTAACCAGTGCTTATTCAAAGTAAGCGGCGGCCTCAAAAATGGAGTTGGCTGAAGGTTTTGCGGCCTTTCAAGAAGTAATCGACAATGGAGATGCCGGGGTAGATTTCGGGAATCCGCTCGGTGGTGGCTGCGGCTTGCACTTGGCGGCGAATGTCGCCGTAGTTGTGTTTTAGCTGACGGTAGGCCTTGCGGGCATCCAGTACTGCCTTGGCGTTCTTGCGTTCGCCTTTGAGGAAGAAGAACAGGGCGGCCACCCAATCGAGCAGGGTACGCTGGGCCATGGTGCAGCGCAGCCGCTTGTCGGGCAGGTTCTTGTAGAGCATCAGCAGGTTGTTGCGGAAATTGAGGAAGGTCTTGCGTGGGTTTTCGGCCGACAAGGTGCCTCCGCCCCAGTGCCAGACTTGGCTTTGTGGCAGACATACGATGCGTCGTCCCCGGCTGCGCAACCGCCAGCACAGGTCAATTTCTTCCATGTGGGCAAAGAAGGCTGCGTCAAGGCCGCCTGCCTGCAGATACTCCTGACGGCGTATCAGCAGGCAGGCTCCCGTCGCCCAGAAAATATCGGCAACGCTGTCGTATTGTCCGTGGTCTTGCTCCACGAGCGACTGTATGCGTCCGCGACAGAAAGGGTAGCCCAGCCGGTCGATGAAGCCGCCGGCTGCGCCGGCGTGCTCGAAACGCCCGGGTTCGCGCTCGCTCAGAATCTTGGGCTGGCAGGCGGCCACTTCGGGGTGGGCGTCCATATAACTCACCAGCGGTTCCAGCCAATGTTCAGGCACCCGCACATCATCGTTGAGCAACAGCACATATTCGGCCTCTACGGCGGCAATGGCACGGTTGTAGCCTTCGGCGAAGCCATAGTTCTTGTCGAAACAGAGTAGCCGGCATTGACTGAAGTTGGCCTTGAGCCAGTCTATAGAATCGTCGGTGGAACCATTGTCGGCCACCACCACTTGTGTGTCGGGCAGGTAACTGTGGGCCAATACCGAAGGCAGATATTTCTCCATCAGCTTGCGGCCGTTCCAGTTGAGGATGATAATGGCAGTTTTCATTGCGGTAATATGGTCATGGCTGAACCCTCGGCATTGAGTCCGGTAAGTGTCAGTTCCAGCGTGCGGTTTTCCCAGTCTTTGCGGTAGGGCGCTTCCACGCGCAGGTAGTTCTCTGTAAAACCGTGCATCAGTCCGTCCTTCTTGCCGTGTTCGAAAAGTATGCTGTGGCGGCTGCCGGTTTGCGAGCGATAGAAGGCCAGACGCTTGTCTTCCGACAGCTGGTGAAAAAGCTTGCTGCGTTGCTGCTTGTCTGTTTCCTTTACCTTATAATCGATTTCCAAAGCCTTGGTGCCGGGCCGTTCCGAATAGCTGAACACGTGCAGCTGCGACACGGGCAGGGCCTCCAGAAAAGAACGGCTTTCCTCGAAAAGCTCGGGCGTTTCGCCCCGCATGCCCACAATGACATCCACCCCGATAAAGGCATCCGGCATCAAACTCTTGATGCGATTCACCCTCTCGGCGAAAAGCTCGCGGCGGTAGTGGCGACCCATCAGTTGCAGCATACTGTCGCTGCCCGCCTGAAGCGGTAGATGAAAATGCGGTGCAAAGCGCCGGGAATGGGCGACGAATTCGATGATGTCATCACTCAGCAAGTCGGGCTCCAGCGACGAAATGCGGTAACGTTCTATACCTTCCACCTCATCCAGCGCTTGGATAAGCTGCAAGAAGTT
Organism: uncultured Bacteroidales bacterium; assembly: GCA_964423935.1. Taxonomy (GTDB): domain Bacteria; phylum Bacteroidota; class Bacteroidia; order Bacteroidales; family UBA1402; genus UBA1757. Next base: position 10,412 of record CAYRHC010000030.1, read on the forward strand.
TTCGCCCGTCGATAGGCCGAAGGTGCCAATGTTGATACCTGTCAAGACGATTTCCTTGCCTCCGTCGCGGGCGGCTTCGCGAGCTTGCTCCACCAGTTCGGCTATGGGCAGGTTGCGGCTGCGTCCTCTGGCATAAGGCACGGTGCAGTAGCTGCAGAAATAGTTGCAACCATCCTGTACCTTCAAAAAATAACGTGTGCGGTCGCCTCGGGAACAGGCGGGCAGAAAACGCCGGATATCTTCGTTGGCAGTGGTCTTGATTTTGCAGACTTCGTTCTTGGTATCCTTTATCAGCTCGGGCAACTCCAGCTTGAAGTCCGCGCCCAGCACCAAATCGACCCCCGGAATGGCGGCCACTTCTCGGGCCTTGAGCTGCGCATAACAACCGCAGACGGCAATGAAGGCCTGGGGGTACATTCTGACTATCTTGTGTATGCACTGGCGGTCTTTCTGGTCGGCCGTTTCGGTGACCGAACAAGTGTTGACAACGCATAGGTCGGCCGGCTCGCCCAATTTTACCTGGCGGTAGCCCTTGGCCTGGAGACTGTGCAGCAAAGCCGCAGTTTCGGCAAAGTTCAGTTTGCAGCCCAAGGTCTGCAGTACCACTGTTTTATCTAATTTCTCCTTCATTTCTGTTAATGGTTACCGCAATACCGGCACTTTCTACCTGTCCGGTGATGGGCGGATGCATTTTCTTCAGGTAAACCGTCGCTTCCGTCAGGGTCGGGTAAGACTGTAGCAAGGTCCGGGCGATGCGCCAGGCCACGTGTTCTATCAGCTTGGAAGGCGTTTGCATTTCGCGGGCCACCAGACTGTATACTTCGGCATAGTTGATGGTATCGTCCAAACAGTCGCTTTGGCAGGCGCATCTGAGGTCGGCCTTCAGTGTCAAGTCGAGTTCATAGTCGTTGCCCACCGCTTTTTCCTGCTCCAGACAACCGTGATAGGCATGGAAATGCAGTGCGTTCAGTTTCAAGACTTCCATCGCTTCCAAATTTTACACAAAAGTACATAATTTCTAGGCATTTATTGTATCTTTGCAGCTGAAACAATCTAAAGACTCTTGATATTATGACTAAGGAAAAAGCAATGACCAATGGTATGATACACAACTCGATAGCAGCAAATACACGTATAGTGGGCGTTATTACGGCCGAGAACGATTTTCGTGTTGACGGCGTTATTGAAGGCGAGATTATCTGCCAAGGCAAGGTTATTGTCGGACAGACGGCCAATGTCAAGGGCAAACTTACCTGCGCCAATGCCGAAATCGTGGGCTATATCGAAGGCGAGATTACCGCTTCCGAAATCCTGACGCTCAAGTCGACGGCGGTGGTGAAGGGCGATTTGAAAGTGGCTACGCTGGTGGTTGAACCCAACGCCAAGTTCAACGGCACCTGCGCCATGATAGAGCAAGGCTAACGTGTGTCAATAAGGCAGATGCGCTGAAAGACAGTGCGGCCCGAGTCGGAGACTCGGGCCGCACTTCGTTTTATCAGCAGGCTGCCGG
>CAYRHC010000031.1:0-11780 GCA_964423935.1 uncultured Bacteroidales bacterium
CGTTCCACAACGACTGCCGGCCCCATCAAACTGAAGGCGCGCGTCTTGTGGGAAGGACAGATGGCACCCGCTGCCTGCGAATTGGAATTTGAGAGTGTTCCGGCCGATATGTCGGCTTGCTATATTCCTCAAGCGAGCGAGGCTGTCCGCGAAGCGGACGGCCGCAGCACCGCAGCGGTGACGGATGCCACTTTAGACCGCAACCGGCTGTTGGAAGAAGTGTCGCAGCAGCAGGCCGATTTCGGCGTACAGAAATGACAGGTGCGTAGGTCAACAATCAAAGAACAATGCTATGAGTCATTTGGTTATCGATAGGGGTAATTCGGCCTGCAAATGGGCCTTTTTCGGAGCCGGACAGGAACCCTTGGAAGTGCTGGTCACCGTTTCGGGCGAGATGCTCGCAGACGAGTACTTTGAGTGCTATCAGCCCAAGGCTGCCATCTACGCTTCCGTGGGCCCTGCCGATGAGGCTTTCGTGGAAGCACTGCGTGCGCGTGTCCCCCGTTTTTTTGTCTATGGTCTGCAAATGCACATTCCCATCGGCAATGCCTACCTGAGTCCACGCACTTTGGGACTTGACCGTTTGGCTGCCGCCGTCGGCGCTTGGACGCTGGCTCCCGGGCGTGCTTCCCTCATAGTTGATATGGGCACGGCTATCACCTACGACTTTTTAAGCGCCGACGGCTGCTATCAGGGCGGCAATATTGCACCCGGTATCTGGCTGCGTTTCAAAATATTGAATCAGGAAACGGCCGCATTGCCCATGGTGGAGGCTAAGACTGATTTTCCGGCCATGGGTCGCGACACCGAAACGGCCATCAGGGCAGGGGTGATGCAGGGTATCTGGCACGAGTTGCAGGGCTATCTGCAACAGTATCAGGCACAAGACCCCGACTTGCTATGCTTTTTGACAGGCGGAGACTTGAGTTTTTTTGAAAGCCGCATAAAAAGCCCTATATTTGCCAGCAAAAATTTAGTGTTAATCGGATTAAACAGAATATTACACGACAATGTCCAGATTGCAGACTAAAGTGATACTGGCCCTAAGCCTGTTGCTTGGTGGTATTTTCAGCATAAGTGCCCAGAGAAACACCTATTCGCCTTACAGCCGTTATGCTTACGGCCTGCTCAACGAACCCCTTATGGGACAGTCGGTCGGAATGGGCGGTACGGCCATCGGTTTGCGCAGTTCGACCAACATTAACCCGCTGAACCCGGCCACCTATTCTGCCATCGACAGCTTGACCTTCCTGTTTGACTTTTCTTTCACGGCCAATCTCTCGCAGTATCGCGAAAACGCTTCCAGTGGCCAGAATTTGGGCTATTCGCTCGATCATTTCGCTGCGAAATTTCCTTTGACACGTCATTGGGGTCTGGCGCTTGGACTGTATGAATATTCAAAATTGGGCTATTACTACGGCGCTTCCGGTACATTGCCCGGTATGCAGGACGAAGACGAGGTTACTTATAGTGAAACCTATACGGCCACGGGCGGCATCAACAACTTCTTTGTGGGTACTTCCGTTTCGCTCTTCAAGTGTTTGTCCTTGGGCGTCAATTGGAACTACCGCTTCGGTAACCTCAACTATATCAACGCTTTGTCGTATTCCAATTCGCTCTACAAGAGCTATGCGCAGAACGATGTGCTTTTCTTGCGCCAGTCGAGTTTCGACTTCGGTCTGCAGTTTTACAAGACTTTTGCCAAAAAACACCGTTTCGTGCTGGGCGCCACCTATACCTTGCCACAAGCCTTCGATTCCGATGTGAGTTCGACGCATATCGTGCTGGATACCTTGCAATTGTCTCCCGATGCTAAATACACCTTCTCCACGCCGACAGCTTACGGCCTGGGTCTGAGCTACACCTACGACAACCGTCTGACCTTGGCGCTTGATTATGCCTATCAAGGCTGGGCCGATGCCGAGTACTTCGGCTGCACCGACACCTTGGCTTCGACCAATCGAATCGCCCTTGGTGTGGAGTACCTGCCCCGGCGAATGGCAGACTATTATTATCAAGTGATTAAGTACCGCGCGGGCTTGCAATATTCCGACTCGTATATTAATTTTGCTGCCGGAAATCTGAAGGATATCAGTGTGACTTTGGGTGTCGGCCTGCCTTTCAAAGGACAGCGCTCGATGCTCAATATTTCATTGGAGGCCGGCAAGACCTTGACACCTGACAAATCCTTTATTCAAGAGAATTTCTACAAGTTGAACGTGAGTGTCACCTTCAACGAGACTTGGTTTATGAAACGAAAATTTAACTGATGTATAAAAGATGAATATGAAAAAAGTGTTTGCAATGCTCGGCATAGCGATATGCTGCAGCGCCACAGCCTTCGCTCAGAAAGGCATTGAAGATGGTTCCAAGTACGGTCATGGTGAAGACAGCGTCAGGTGTATCCAGAACCTGAGCCTCTACCAGACTTATGCCAAGCAGGGTGACTACGCCAGTGCTTTGGAATTTTGGACCATCGCTTATACCGAATGTCCGGCAGCAAGCATCAACCTGTATATCGAAGGTGCCAAGATTCGCACCTGGCAATTGAAGAACGCAACCGACCCTGCCAAGAAAATGGAGTATTTCAACGACTTGATGCAGGTTTACGACCAGCGTATCCAATATTTCGGCGACTATGTACGTGCGCCTCGTCCTTTCGTGTACGGCCGCAAGGCTGTTGATTATTTTACCTTGCATCCCGAAGGTGAGAACAGCGACAAGAAGCCTGCATACGAATGGCTGACCATCTGCGTGAACGAGAGCTCCGTACGTCAGTTCAACGCCGCTTACGCTCCCTATTTCATGATGGCCTCCATGGCTATGCTGGAAGATCCCAATCATCAGGAGCAGTTTATCAACGACTATCTGAAAGTGATGGATATCCTTGGCCAGAAAGCTGCCTTGGCCCGCACCGATGCTGAAAAGGACAAGCTGGCGTCTTACGAGAACGATGTGAACGATGTGTTCGTTTCTTCGGGCGTTGCCGATTGCCAGACCTTGCATAATGTCTTTGCCAAGGACCTCGAAGCCAACAAGGAAAATCTGGCTTGGCTCAACAAGGTTGTAGACCTTTTCAAACGCGTGAAATGTACCGATACCGATATCTATTTCGAAGCTTCCCAGTATGCCCATCAGCTGAATCCTACGCCTGAATCGGCCGAAGGTTGCGCCTATATGTGCATCAAGAAGGAAGAATATCGTCAAGCTGCCTCTTATCTTGCAGAAGCCATCGCTATGACCGAAGACAACAACCAGAAGGCTGAATATGAATATCTGTCAGCTACGGCCCTGTTTGCCGGCAAGTTTTACAGTGATGCCCGCAAGCATGCTTTGGCAGCGGCTTCCCTTAAGGAAGGCTACGGCGAACCCTATGTGCTCATCGCTAAAATGTATGCCAACAGCGTTGACCAGTTCGAAGATGCCGTTATCCGCCGTCTGGTTTACTGCGCTGCCGTCGACAAGCTCGAAAAGGCCAAATCGATAGATGATACTTTGGCTGAAGAATGCAACTCTTTGATTGCCAAATACAAGGAACAGTATCCCCGTTCCGAAGACGTTTTCATGAACCCCAATGTTGACGAAGGCCGCGCCTATACACTGGGCGGATGGATCAACGAGCGCACCATCGTAAGAGTGAGAAGATAATGCCCTTAGGTGATACATCAAAGCATCGCATAACAGTTACACTTGTCGGTGTAGCTGTTATGTTGTTTATGATATGCCCGTCGTGCCGCAAGGAGAAAACCGACACCCTGCCCAATTTCGCCGACCGCAAGGCTGTGCCTGTCATGTATGTCGATTCGGTGACCACCCTTATTTCCGACTCGGGCAGGATACGCTACAAGGTGCTGGCTGAAACTTGGGAGTATTTCGACCAGGCGGACGAGCCCTACTGGTACTTTCCGCAAGGTGTCTACTTTGAACGCTTCGATGATTCCATGCGCGTGGAATCGATGGTGCGTGGCGATACGGCCCGTTATTTCACCAAGTTGGAACTGTGGAAACTGCAGAACCATGTGCTGGTGAAAAATATGACCGGCGAGCAGTTCGAGACCAATTTGCTTTTCTGGAGCCAACAGCAGCGCAGGGTGTATTCCGATTCTTTTATCCGCATTCAACAAGCCGACCAGGTTCTGATGGGCTATGGCTTCGAATCGAACGAGCGTATGTCCAAATACAGAATTTTTGAAATCAAGGGCGTTTTTCCCTTGGATACGGAAGAAGAAGCTTTGAATAATCCAGAATAATTGTCTACATTTGCGCGTTTTTCAGCAAAATTAAAATTTAAAAACAAAATAAAATGGCAGCTTTACAAAACATCAGAAAGCATTCTATACTCCTGTTGATTGTTATCGGAGTAGCCTTGTTCGCATTTATCCTCGGAGACTTCCTTACCTCTGGTTCGACCTTGTTCCAGCAATCGCAGGAAAATATCGCCTCGATAAACGGCAAGAAGTTGAATTTCAGAGAGTACGAACGCCGTATCCAGGAAATGGAAGACGTCTACAAGATGCAGACCGGCCAATCTTCGCTCAACGAAGACCTGACCAACCAGATTCGCGAATCGGTGTACGAGAGCATCGTGCGTGAAACCCTGCTCGACGAACAGGCAGAGGCCTTGGGCGTGAAGGTGACCGCCGATGAACTCTTCGATATGGTGAACGGCGAGAATGTACACTATTTGGTACGCCAAATGCCTTTCTTCCAGAACCCCCAAACCGGTGCCTTCGACCGCACGGTCATGATTAATTTCCTGCGCACCATCCAAATGGAAGACTTGAGCATGTATTCGGCCGATGTGCAGAACCAGATTGCCCAGATGAAGAACTTCTGGCTCTTCTGGGAAAACAACCTCAAGTATACCCGTCTGGAAGAAAAAATCACCAATATCCTGCAGAAGGCCGTTGCTGCCAATGCCATTGACGCCAAGGCCGCTTTCGACAACCGTCAGCGTTCGGTCAACGTGGCTTATGCCTTCAAACCTTACAGCGCACTGGCCGATTCCACTTTCAAGGTGAGCCGGAACGAGGCTCGCAAGCTGTATGAAAAGAATCATGAATCGTATCGCCAAGAGCCTTCGCGCGCTGCCCGCTATGTGGTAGTTGACGTGCTGCCCAGTTTGGCCGACAACGATGCCGTCAAGGCTGAAATCGATGCTTTGGCCGAGAAATTCAGCAAGGAAGCCGATCCCACCAACATTGTCAATGCCAATTCCGAAAACAAATATGTGGACTGCTATATCGCCAACACTGCCTTCTCGGGTTCGTTGAAGGATTTTGCCGCCAGCGCCAAGCTGAACGAAGTGAAAGGCCCCTTCTTCGAAGACAACAATTGGATTATGCTGCGCAAGATGGGCCAGATTACCCGTCCCGACTCGGTGCAGGTTAGCCAGATTTTTGTCGCTGACAAGGGCGAGGCCGGCAATCATCTGATCGACAGCTTGCTGCAGGTACTCAAGAGCAATCGCCGTGCCGATTTCGCCGCCATGGCCGCCCAGTACTCGCAAGACCAGACCGCTCAACGTGGTGGCGAAATGGGTTGGATGCGCGAAATCGATGCCTTCTCGGGTATGGGTGCCGAATTCACCAATGCCTGCTTCACCGCCAAGAAGAACGTTTACTTCAAGGTGGCTTCCAATTACGGTCTGCACATTGTTAAGGTGACCGATATGACCAAGCCTGTGAAGAAGTCCAAGATTGCCCAGCTGGTGATGGATGTTACGCCTTCTTCCAAGACTTTCAGTGCCGCTTACAACAAGCTTAACCAGATTGTCGCCGCCAATCAGAACACGGCCGCTTTTGCCAAGGCTGCCGCTGAAGCCGGCTACACCGTACAATATGCTCCTGCCATCCGCAAGAACGATTTCACTATCGGCAACGTACCTTCGATGCGTCAGGCTGTGCGTTTCGTCTTCAACAACAAGGTGGGTACCGTTTCCACCATTTTCGAGAACTCCCAAAACCAATATATGGTAGTGGCCATCGAGGCTGCCAACGATGAAGACTACAGAAGCTTCGAAAGTGTACAGTCGCAGTTGGTACGCGAAGTGCTGAACGCCAAGAAGGCCAAGGCTATCATCGATGGTTTGGTTCCGGCCGATGACGTGAAGGCTATTGCCGCCGCCAACGCTATGCGCAACGATACCATCGACCTGCTCTCGTTCTCGGTTCGCCGTATTGCCGGTTTGGGTGATGAACCCGCCTTGCTGGCTGCCGTGATGAGCGCCCCGATGAATGAAGTTTCGGCTCCTGTTGCCGGCAACAATGGCGTGTATGTGTTCAGCGTATTCTCCGATGTCCTTGCTGATGCTCCGTACAACGAAGAAAACGAAAAGCTGGCGCTCGAGGCCAACAACTCTTATCGCGTGATGTATCAGGCCATGCAGGCTGTGATTGATGCCGCTGATATCGAAGACAACCGTATCCGTTTCTATTAATAGTAACGATAAAGCGATAAATGAAGGGAGGCTGCGCAATGCGCAGCCTCTTTTTGCCCCAAAACCCGCGTAGATGGACTCTGAAAAAATGATATTGCTGGGCAAAACCCAGAGCGAACTTCGGCAGTGGCTGCAAGAACAAGGCTTGCCAGGCTATATGGCTGCGCAGTTGATGGACTGGATCTACCGCAAACGCGCCCGCTCTTTCGATGCCATGACCAATATTTCGCTCAAACACCGCAGTTTCCTCCAAGAACATGCCAGTCTCGGGCTGACCGATCCGGTGGCTACGGCTGTGTCTAAGGACGGTACCCGCAAGTATCTTTTCGCCACTGCCAGCGGTACAGGCATAGAGGCTGTCTATATTCCTGACCACGACAGGGCCACGCTTTGCGTTTCCTCACAGGTGGGCTGCAAGATGCACTGTGCCTTCTGCATGACCGGACGCATGGGCTATAAGGCTTCGCTGGCTGCCCATGAAATATTGAACCAAGTGCTTTCCATCGAAGATTCCGCCAGTTTGACCAACCTGGTGTTTATGGGCATGGGAGAACCTTGCGACAATGTGACGGAAGTGCTGCGGGCTATCAATACCTTGACCGATCCTCAAGGATTGGCTTGGAGTCCCAAGCGCATCACCCTGTCGAGCATAGGTCTGTGGCCCGGTCTCAAGCGGGTGCTGGACGAAACATCGGTACACATTGCCATCAGTCTGCACAGCCCCGATGCCGCACAACGCCTCGAGTGGATACCCGCGCAGAAGGCCTATCCCGTGGCCAATACGCTGCAAGCGCTGAAAGACTACGATTTCGCGCATCAACGGAGGCTTTCGTTCGAATATATCATGTTCGATGGCCTAAATGACACACAGGCGCATGCACGCAGGTTGCTCTCTCTGCTGAACGGTCTGAAATGCCGTATGAACCTGATACGTTTCCACCGCATTCCCGACAGTCCCTTTGCACCCTCCAGCGAGGCGAACATTCAGGCTTTTGCCGATTATCTGAATGCCAAAGGCCTGCAGACCACGGTGCGAGCATCGCGTGGCGAAGATATTCAGGCTGCCTGCGGCTTGCTCTCCACTTTGGCAACAATCAAGAAGTAAGACTGACAAAAAGTCATATTTTTCTTTTTAAGACTAAGGCTTTATTGTATCTTTGCTCTGATTTTGCATCATTGGAAAAGACCTGGTAAAGATGAAAACAAGAACCTTAGTGCTATTTTTGGCAGTGGCCCTGTTGTTGCCACTGTCGTCGTGCCGTAAGAAAAACCTACAGAATCCGCTCACGCCCAACTCGGTCGGTTCACCCTGGGAATTGCTGGTGGTGATGGATAAAGCCGATTGGGAAGCTCCACATGGCCGTGCGCTTTTTGAAGTACTCGATACGGATGTGCCGGCACTGCCGCAGTCTGAGCCCCGCTTCAAGATTTCCCGTTGCGACAATGCCGATTTCGACGGACTGCTCAAACCTGTCAGAAATATCCTGCAAGTAGAGATTTCCAATATCTATTCGCGGCCTAAAATCCATGTAACGGAAGATGTCTGGGCCAACAACCAGTTGGTGATGCGTATCGTAGCTCACGACAAGGAAAGCTTTGCCAGCTTTGTCACCGAGCAGAGCGACCTTATCTACGAATATTTCGACCGGGCCGAACGCAAGCGTAACGTGGCCTACCACAAACGTACCCACAATCGTGAAATGTCGCGTCTGGTCAAGCTGAAACTCGGTTATGAAATACAGGTTCCCAAGTTTATGGATCGCTTTAAGGTGGGACAGGACTTTGTCTGGCTTTCGAACGACCGTAAGCGCAAGCATCAGGATATGGTCATTTACAGCTATCCCTATACCGACTCCAATACCTTTACTTTGGCGTATCTGGATGCCAAGCGCGATTCGGTGATGAAAGCCAACATTCCCGGCGGACCTGAGGGCTCTTATATGGCGCGTGAGGAAAGGGTTCCCGAAACTTTCCGTCCCATCAATTTCAATGGATCCTATGCCGTTGAAATTCGTGGCTTGTGGATGATGAAGGGCGATATGATGGGCGGTCCTTACGTCAGCATCACCACTTTGGATGAACTGAATCAACGCGTGGTGACGGCCGAAGTGTTCATCTATGCTCCCGAAGAGGAAAAACGCAATCTGCTCAAACATAACGAAGCTGCCCTGTATACGCTCAAGATGCCCAAGGCTTCCGACGAGACACAGACGGCTGTGAAATCTCAAAAATAAATCCCATCCGATGAAAGAAAAATTGAAAATAGGTATCACCCAAGGTGATATCAACAGCATCTCTTACGAGGTGATACTCAAGAACTTGGCCATTCCAGAAGTGTACGAACCCCATGCCGTTGTGCTCTATGGTTCGCCCAAGGTGGCCGCCTATTACAAAAAGAATCTGGAATTGAACCTGCCCGTCGCTACGGTGGCAACGGCCGAAGATGCCGCTTACGGACGTGTGAGCATTATCAACTGCAACGACGAGGATGTGAAGGTTGATCTCGGCCAGGCTACCAAAACGGCCGGCATGGCAGCTTTCCAAGCACTCGAAAAAGCCTGCGCGGACCTTAAACAAGGTCTTATCGATGTGCTGGTGACCGGTCCTATCAACAAGGCCAGCATTCAGTCCGATATGTTCCATTTTCCCGGTCATACGGAATACCTTGAACAGGTGTTTGCCGAAGGTCGTCAAGGTCTGATGCTGATGGTTTGCGACAAGATGCGTGTGGCCGTTGCTACGGGACATGTCGCCATCGACCAGGTGGCCGCCCGTCTGACACCCGAATTGCTGACCCAAAAAATCAAGCTGCTCAACCAAAGCCTTATCGGCGATTTTCTCATCGAGAGGCCGCGCATCGCTGTGCTGGCGCTGAATCCGCATGCCGGCGACAATGGCCTTATCGGTAAGCAGGAACAGGAAGTTATCAAGCCAGTGATAGAACAGCTGCAAGGAGAGGGTATTTATTGCTACGGCCCTTATCCGGCCGATGGTTTCTTTGGCAGCGACAAATACCAACTTTTCGATGGTGTGTTGGCTATGTACCACGACCAGGGCCTGATTCCTTTCAAGGCTTTGAGTATGGGACGCGGTGTCAACTTTACCACCGGACTTCCTATCGTCAGGACTTCGCCTGCCCATGGTACGGCCTATGATTTGGTGGGCCAGCAACGTGCCGATGAGACATCCATGCGCGAGGCTATTTATCTGGCCATAGACGTATTCCGCAATCGCGAGCGTTATGAGGAAATGTACCGTCATCCTTTGCGCCGTCAACATATCGAGCAGGTAGGCGATTTGGCCGATCTGCCTCCCGTTCCCGAAGAATAAGCTTTGTAGTCCCATGACCAAAGAAGAACTTATAGCCATCAAGCAACGCTTCCAGATTATCGGCGATACGCCGGCACTCAACCGTGCCATTGACATAGCCGTGCAGGTTGCACCCACCGACCTTTCCGTGCTGGTAACGGGCGAGAGCGGTACGGGTAAGGAATTCTTTCCCAATATCATCCATCAGTACAGTCAGCGCAAGTTTGGTCCCTATTATCCCATCAACTGCGCTGCCATCCCCGAAGGCACTATCGATTCGGAACTTTTCGGACACGAGAAGGGCGCGTTTACCGGTGCCATTGCCGACCGCAAGGGCTATTTCGAAGTAGCCGATGGCGGCACGATCTTCCTGGACGAAGTGGCCGAACTTCCTTTGCCCACGCAGGCGCGTCTGTTGCGCGTGTTGGAATCGGGCGAATTTATCCGCGTAGGCGCATCCAAGGTGATGAAGACCAATGTGCGTGTAGTGGCCGCCACCAACCAAGATATGGCCGAGGCTATCCGCAAGGGCTTGTTCCGCTCCGATTTGTATTATCGTCTGAATGCCATTTCTATTATCATACCGCCACTTCGCGAGCGTCCCGATGACATTCTGCGCTTGTTCCGCAAGTTTACGGGCGAGGTGACCGAAAAATATCGTATGCCCAGTGTGAAGCTCAGCGAAGAGGCTAAGCAGCTTTTGCTGCAATACCGTTGGCCGGGCAATATCCGTGAGCTCAAGAATTTGGCCGAAAGGGTAGCGGTGCTGGCTAAACAGCAGGAAATCACCGCTGAAGACATCAAGGAATACATCGATACTTCCATTAATACGATGCCGGTGCTTTACGGCGATGCGGCACATCACGACAGTAACGAGCGCAGTTTTTCCAGTGAACGCGAAATTCTCTATCAAGTGCTTTTCGACATGAAAAAGGATATGCGTGACCTTAAGGCGCTGGTGAACGACTTGATGCAGAACAATCCGGTGGACAGCTCGCGCGTGTCGCAGGTTTATCCCATTTATGATGAAACGCCTGCCGTGTCGGTATCGCCTGCGCCTACGGTGAATACTCCGGTTTCAACGGTGCCGGCTAAGGTGGCTCCACTGCCCGCCAAGGACGCTGAGGCTGAATACGTTGATGCTTCCATGTCTTTGGAGGATATGGAAAAAGACGCTATCCGCAAGGCTTTGGAACGTCATGGCGGACGTCGCAAGAATGCGGCCGAAGAGTTGAATATCTCGGAACGCACGCTATATCGGAAAATCAAACTCTACCATCTCGATTGACATGAAGACTAAATGCTTGGCTATCACGCTGTTGATGCTCGTTCTGAATGCCTGCACCATCAGTTATAAATTCAACGGAGCATCCATCGACTACACCACGACTAAATCGATATCGGTAGCGGATTTTCCCAATCAGGCTTTGCTGGTGTATCCGCCTCTGGCTCAGACTTTTGTGGAAACGCTTAAGGATTTGTATACGCGCCAGACCAAGCTCAAGGTACTTAACGAGGATGGCGATTTGCGTGTGGACGGCGAGATTGTGGGCTACGAACTGACGCCTCTTGCCGCCCAGGCTGACGGTTACTCTTCCGAAACCAAGCTCACTGTCACCATTAACGTGCGCTTTGTCAATACCAAAAACGAGAAGGAAAATTTCGAGCAGCGCTTCTCGGCTTACCAAACCTTTCCTTCTACGCAGATGCTTGACGATGTGCAGGATTCGCTCTTGGAAGAAATTCTGAAGGAAATAACGGAAAGCATTTTCAACAAGACGGTTGCCAACTGGTAATGAACTCCGAAACCTTCATACAGTATTTGCAGCATCCCGCCCAGGCCGATGCCGGACTGTTGGCCGAACTGTCGGAGCTGATGCGGACGTATCCCTGCTTTGCGGCGGCTAAAGAACTGTATTTGAAGCTTTTGCACGATCAGAAGGATATGTCGTACGAGGCTTGGCTGTTCAAAACAGCCTTGGCGGCTCCCAATCGTCGGCAACTCTATGCCTATATCCACGGTTGGGATACG
>CAYRHC010000032.1:0-11731 GCA_964423935.1 uncultured Bacteroidales bacterium
CGTAATCGCCGGCCAAGAAAGAGCGGTAAAGCTTGCCGTAGAGTTCGGGGACGATGTTGCCCGTCGAAGGGACAATACCGTCGGCACCCCACTTGAGGCTGTTGGACCCCTGAGCGCCCCAACCGCAGAAGAGCGAGAAATCGTCACGGTCGCGGAACATGGAAATGCTGGTCTTGAGCCTTTCCTCGTCACGCTCGGAATCTTTCAAACCGGCCATATTTTCGTGATGGCTCAGACGCTCCACAACATCCAACGGCAAGGACATCTGCGTAGTCGACTTAATATTGTACATAAACACCGGGGCCTTGGCCTCATCGGCCAGATGCAGGTAGAACTTCTCCATCTGCGCTGGCGTGAGGATGTAATAGGCAGGCAAGGTAGCCACCACTGCATCGACACCCATAGCGGCATATTCGTTGGCCAAAGCGACGAGGGCCTGTACATCGTTGCCCACCAGACCGGCGTAGACCTGCTGGCCAAGAGCCTTGGCATCGACGGCGGCCTGCATGAAACGCAGACTTTCCAATGGTCCTACCGAGGCCGATTCGCCGGTGGTTCCCAAAACCAGAGGCGAAATGTCGTTGGCAGCAAAACGCTGCATGATACGCGTTACGGCCTGCGTATCAATCGTAAAATCGGGGCAAAGAGGTGTCACCATGGGCACCACGACTCCTTTAAATTTCTTCATTATATGTTGTCTTTAAATTGTTGTTACAAGCCTAGTCCAGCACGATTTCCAGCTTTTGCAGCTGCGCGGCCCGGGCCACTTGTTTACCGTCCACAAAGATAATAAAGCCTTGGCCTTTTTTGAAATGACTGCCGTCTTTATCCCACAGGATACTGACATTTTTTCCATGATAAGGGATGGCATCCATGCAGAACCAGTCCCATTGATCCTTGGGAATCAGCGGATTGATTTGCAGAACATTGTCCTCGCGCGGACGCAGACCCATCAATCCGGTCACCATTAGGTTGGCAAAGGTGGAATGGTTGTAGTAGCGGCTGCGCAACTGGTCACCCTTGAGCCAATAGCCCGTCACTTCGTCCAGATACTCGCCGATATAGGGGCGGCCACGATGGTATTGCGACTCCACATACAGATTCATATGCATGAAATACACACTGTCGTTGATATAGCTCTGAGGATAGTCATTCAGGACATTGGCCATAGCCGTCAAGGTCTGCGAAGAGGCAAAGGGCCACACAGCACCATCCCATTCGCACTGTCCTGTACCATGCGAACGGAACTGAGGATGACGACGTTCGGCCGTGGTCAGGCCGTAAGGAGCCAGGAAACCTTGCTCGTCGCACACTTGCAGCCAAGCTTTTTCGTAGTCGTGGTTCGGGTCGGGCAGATAAAACATCCAGGGAATGTAGCCGATGGCCTCACGCACCTGGGCCAATTCGCCGTCAGCAATACGGCGGGTCTCGAAAAAGCCCTGTTCTTCATTCCAAAGACGAGTCTGTACCAAATTCTTCAAAGTATCGGCTTTAGCCTGAAACAAGGCCGCTTTGTCTTCTTGACCGGCCATACGGAACATTTTTGCCAGCGCCACGGCGTTGCCGTACATATAGCTGTTGATGGTGGGTCGCGCGTTCTTTATTTTACGTCCGCCACTGATGGATTCCTCCATGCCATCCTGTACATCTCCCTGCCAGAACAGACCTTCCGGCCAACGTTGAGCCTCCCAAGCCAGATAATGGGCTTCCAAATCGGGCAACAAATCGAGCAGGTAGTCCTTGTCTTGATGCACCAGATAGCGTCCATACAGCGAATAGGGTATCCACGAACTGTATTTCAGCATCTTCTTCATGGGCTTACCCTCGTTGCCACGCAACCAAATATGCAGATAATCATCCAAATAAGACTGGTTGTGTACCCAGCGCAGTTCGTCGATATGATGACCGACAGCACAAGCGATGATATTGTATTTGTCGGCATAGCTGCGCTTTACCAAAAACTCGTTCACCACATAGCCCTGAGGCGTGAGCTGCAAGCCTTTGCGCAACGACCACCAACGATAGTACCACATTTCCTCGAAATTATCCTGCGGACAGCTAAAGAGCGGGATATTCTCCACCATCCAGTCCCAGGCCTCGGCATTGGGGATGGCTTGCGCAATGGGTTCATCTTCCATGCGATTGAAATAATCGACATAATGCTTGTAGTCTTCGGCCTTGAGTATCTGAGCCTGCGACTTGGGATCTTCGTCTTCTGCCTGTGTTTCAAGAAAATAAATGCAGAAAACAGCTTCTTGTACTTCCATGGCGGATGCTTGGGGCAGGTCTTCGTACCAATCGGCTGGAGTATCGGCAGTGGGGAAATAGCGCACATCGCCGGTGCGAAACACCACCCTTTCCAGGCTGGCGGCCGGTGCGTAGAAAATGCGCGTCACTTTGCGGCCGCCGTTCACGCACACGGTGTAGGCTCGATGTTCACAGTCCACATCCAGTTCGATAAGGTATTTCTGTCCGGCCTGATAAGCGCCCAAACTGTTGTAACGGGCACCCGACTTGGAGTAGATTTTGCCGTCGTTGTTGAAGCTGATACGGATGGAGGGCTGGCCTTTGGCATCCTGCACTTCCACCTGCAACTGGCCATAATCGTTCTGCTGGGGGCGCACCTCAAAGGCAAGCTTAAACTTGGCCGATGCGGGAAAGACCTTTTCAGCTTTGGCATAATCGTGGGGGTCCTTATCACTGAGTGTCAAGCATTTGACACCTTGAGCATCTTGGCCCATTTTGACGGGAGCCCACACCAAATCATATGTATTCCAATAGTCAAGCTCGCGGCCGTCGGGCATCTTGTCGAAGACATCACGCTGATGCGCTGCGGCCTTGCAGACGATGGGCACAGGCACAGAGCTAACCCAAATATCTTCCTTGTTCATGCTGTAGGTAAGCCACATTTTGCCATCGGCAGGCTGGCCGTTACCTTCCTGAATACCACGCACATACTGCGGACCGCGATTCTTGTATTGGCCTCCGTAGCGCAAAGGCGAAAGCTCGCCGTGTACCAGCATCAAGTCCGTATAGTCCAAACCGTCCACCGAAGTGGAAACGGCCAAGGGCCAACGGTACTCGGAAGGATTGTACACCGTGGCGAACTTGCCGTCGCTGGTGCGCTGACCCCAAATCTTGGCGTTGCTGTTGACAAAGCCGTGGGCGCGCTGCACAGGTTCGTACCAAGTATGGCCACCATCTTTGCTGATGGATGTGAGCGCATGCTTCCAAAGGCCCACCACATCGCCGTTATCGAGATGATAATACGAGAAAGCCTTGTATTGTTTTTTAAGGGGAATAAGCGCATCATCACGGTCGGATTCCTCCACCATCTGCATCATATAGAGCGGATTGGCCAGAATTTCATCGCAGGCGGCCACAAACTTGCGGTCGCGGCTCTTCTTGTAGAAAGGATAGGACGTGTTCTTGGCGTTGAAATTGTGGTTGTAATGCAGAAAATAGATGGGTCCGTAACTACCGTCGGCCTTGATTTCGCGCACCACGCGCCCTATGCCGTTGCCATCGTTGGGGTCATCCTTCGGGAAAAGAGCGATGCCATAATAGGCCAGAGCCAGCAACTTATCGTATTTTTTGGATACATAGAAACCCACACGCTGGTGCATCAGCGCCGAAGTCTTGCCATCGGCCTTGGGGCCGTCGGGTGTTTTCTGCAAGCCTTCGGGCAAGATATAGGGCGGGAATATCACTTCTGGTTTCGACCATTCTTGACCGTCGGTTGAATGCATCAGCAACGTTTGGCAGGGCGGAATGTGTTCGCTCACCGAGTCGCTCAGGTATTCCACATAGAACTTGCCGTGCCAATAGGCCATCATAGGCGCATGATTGTATGTCCAACCGTAACCGTCGCTTTCTTGCGTCATTTCGCGGTTGGCACGCATAATCTGCTGGTTGTGCACACCAATGGCGGGCTGCAGCTGTCCGTGATGATAGTCGACATTCGACATGACACTGCCGGAATAATGCACCAAATCCTTGGTGACATCCAGCGTTTCCTGGGCCATAACAGGCGCGAGCACCGCCAGGGCGGCCGTCAAGAGGAGTGATTTTCTCATTGTATGAAGTTTTCGTTTTTCAACAGGTTTTCTATCCATTCGTCCAGCATAGGCAAGGGCTTGCGAGCCTTGAGGCTCTGTATCTCTGCATCGCGGATGGTTGATGTGCCGCCATCGCCTTTGTTCATCAGCTTGGCCGTCTCGGCCGATTTGTGTCCGAGGCGTTCTTCCAGCTGTTCGTAATACAGGCTCCAAGGACTGACATGATTGTTACAGCCTTCCCAGTAGCCCTTACCGTTGAACTGTCCCCAAGCGCCATAAGCGTAGTTGTTGCCCAAGACTTCGGGTTTCACCACCGAAACCATCGATGCAGTGGAGTTCCATAATGTAGTATTGGTGGTAGTCCAGCCATCGAAAGCATTGTTGTAATCGGGGATATTCGTGCGCAAGGCATTACCGCTGACGCTACAGATATCGAACAGCACGCCGCTGGACCATGCTTCGATACAGCCGCTGTAGCTTTGCGGCAACAACGACCAGCACTGTACAAAGGCATTCGGACCGTGTGCGGCGGCACCTACCGCAAAATCGTGACAACCGCCACGGGCTTGAATACGCAGACAAAGCACTTGACTGCCCTGCACGTAAAACGAAGAGCCCTCGTCCCTGGACAAGCCTTCATAGACACAATCCTGCACCGTAATGCGACGGGCAGCAGCCGCCACATGCACAGCCTCCTGCACACTCTGTTCGAAACGGATGGCACGCATCCAGACATCTTCTGCATCATCTATGCAGATACCACCGCCTTGCAGCACCAAGTTTTCCACTCCCACCAGCCGTAGCTTGCCGGGGTTCTTTATCGGGACGATGCTGGCTTCAGCAGCGGACAGTTCATAAGAGAGCGGCGCGTCGAGCGTAACGGTACGTCCGTCGACGGCGTTCACTTGACGCTCCCAGCACAGATGCGGTCCTTGGGAGATAGCCAACCGGTCGCCCACGTGGAGACGCTGACCCTTCAGCACCATCGTGCGCCCGCCCAGCGGCAAGTCTTCGGCCAAACGGCAGCTTTTCTTGGTATTTCGCTGTTGACTGCCTGCGCCCTGCAACTGTAGCATAGGTTCATCAGCAGAACCCTCGTAACGTAGCACAGTAGCATCACCACTCATGCCACTACCACGCAACACCAAACCGGAAGCCTTGATTTTCAGCGGTGTAGCAAGCCGATATTCGCCTGGCGCCAGCAGCAAAGCTCCGCGAAATCCATCGGCAGTGGTCGGCAAGGTAGCCAATTGATCCAAAGCCTCCTGGATGGCTGTCGTGGCATCACCTTGTATAGGGCCAAGTCGCAACTGGATACTCACCATGGGAATTTCCTCTTCACTGGCCTTGTAGCCACAATAGGAATAGTCAGGACAAAGCAAGGGCTTGTCTTTCTGTGCTGCCATGGTCGACAGCGCACATATACTGAGCAATAGAAGGATATATCTTTTCATCACAACAAAACAGTTTCAAATGAGGTGTAAAAACTATCGGTAGAGCCATAGCAGACCCTTGCTGTCAAGACTGACAGGCTTGGAGGCCTTCAACTTAAAGACTTCGCCCATTACCTCACCGCTGCGGGGATTGATCCAGCAGGCGCGATAAGTGCGTTTGTCGCCCTTGAGATCGACATTAATCTTGTTACCGTGAGGAGCATAGAAGACGTAGCCTACCCCGGCCTTGCCACGTTGCATACATGCTCCGTTGTCGATAGCTTGCATCTGAGCGGCGGCCTGCTTGAAGGCCAGCGGTAAGTTTTTGGGCAGACTGCAGAGCGAAGCGCCCGCCATAAATGCCGACCAGGCATCACCGCCCGTCGAGAGCAGCACGGCCTTGTCGGGGAAACGCTTACGATAGTCTAGAATAACCTCATAAATGCGTTCTTCCATATTGCGAGCCTTGGCATTTTCATCCAGCACTTCGAGATTTTCGTTGCGCAAACGGTCAAACTGGCGGGGAGCCAGACTCAAACCGCCACGGGGTGCATAGAAGCCCTGCATGGTAGGATGCCAAAAGCGAATATCGATAATGTCAACCAGGGAAGCATATTTTTCATCGGCCAAAATTGCGTCTTGTACATCTTTGGTACAGCTCAAGGCCACCTTGGCATCGTGACCGGTTTCTTTTTCCCATTCACCGATGGTTTCCAGCCAGAACTGCACAAAATGCAGCGGACCGGTGAATTCTTCGCTCAAGAAGAAGATGACACTACCATTGTCGGCAAATTCGTCCAGACCTTTGCGGATATAGTTGCGGTAGAGCTCACGGCGCGGTGCGTAGCTGACATCGTAGAACTGCTCGGCCATATAGACGCGCTTGTCGATGGCATAAGGCACCGGCTCGGGGAAGCCCGTATCGTTAATATTGTTGGCACTGCGCCAAGGGCAGTCGGCCCAATGAGCGCCGGCCTCCAGAATATTGTGCTGGAAGAAGTAATGATGAAAGAGCACCAGCCCTTTTTGGTCGGCCAAATCGGCATATTTTTTCAGCCGTAGCCAGTACCAGGTGTTCCAACGAGTCAGGTCGTACTTGCTCAGACCGTCGTAGGCCTGGCCTTGTCCGCTGCGGGCGAAAGGCTGTTCGTAGAAGGGCGCCCATACATAACCGTCCATGCGGCGGATTCGTTCGTGGTCGTCGCGACGACGGTCGTACCAAAGACCGTAGTGATGGTCGAGCGATACTTTGTTCTTGGCCACCATCTGGTCGGTGAGTTCATCGATGTCATCGGTAAAGCCCTCGCCCACCCGGCCAGGCACCCAGCGGGTCACATGCGGACGGCTGTTGGTGGCCAGATAGCGGCTCTTGAGCGAACCGTTCCACCAGACTATGCCTTGCGACGAACCGCACATTACGGCACCGTCGCGAACGAGCAAACCTTGCTGCAGCTGCATGAGTGCGGGTTGCGACTGCTGTGTTTCGGGCCGGTAATTGGCAGTCCAGCGGTCGAGGTCGGGGCGGCCCGCAGCGGCAGGCCACTCGGTCTGTGTCTCCAACATGGCCAGCACTTCTGCAGTGGCCTTGCCGCTGCGAGCCGCCAGCTGCGCAAAGAACAGCGAAGGCTCAGCCTGACACTGGGCACACTCGGCTTCCGTCCAGTTGTGGGCCGTGGGTGGATTGGGATGAGCCAGCACGGCAGCACGGCAACGCCACATCATGGAATTGCCCGCAGTCCAGCCGGCACCCATGGCATCCTGACCGCGGTTGCCGTAAGCCAGCACCACATCCTGCCCTTCGAAACCGTCGAAAAGCAAACCGGTGGTCCAGGCATCGGCCGCGCCGCTAAGATGGTACGAAGCCACCGCCTTACAATCTACAAAAGCGTTGGGACCGGGAGCCACACGTCCCGTCGAAAAATCATGCAAGCCTTTTTCGGCATACAGACGAAGGAACAGGCACTGGCCGCCCAAGGTATGGAAAGTGCAGCGGCGCGTGCCGCCAATTTCCGAAACCGGCTCGTAGGAGCGGCAGTCGGCCACAGTGACACGGCGCACATTTTCAGTAATGAACACGGCCGAACCGGCAAAATGGCGGCAGGTGACATTGCGCACCCAAAGGTCCTGACCATGGTCCAAAATGATGGCCATCCAACGATGATTCTCGTCCTTGGGTTGGGACTCGTCGTAGGTGGAGCGTAGCCGCAAGTTCTCTATGGCAGAGCACGAAATACGACCGGGCCACTGCTGGGTCTGTACGAAAGCGTCTTCGCGGTTGATAGCACAAGTGACGGGTGCATCCAGTGTGATGCGCTGTCCGTCAATAGACACGATATCACGCTGCCAACGCACTTCCACATCGCTGGGACGGGTGTTGTCACCCACCTTCCAGCCCAGATAGTTGCTGGCACCGCCAAAGTCGTTCATATCCATGCTGTCTATCCAGCTCTGGCTGGCCCAGCGCGACAAGACAATGGTTTGTCCGGCCGCCAGGTCGGACACATCATCCAACACTACGCTCATATCGCCCACAGCCACGCTTTGGCTGCAAGTGCGTTTCGGACCCAATTTAGCATCGGCCTTGCCGGCCACCCGTATCAAAGCCTGACGGTCGTAACCGGTGCCCAACAGTTCGGTAGCCTCAGCGCCCTCGTCCAGGGCCGAGCCGCTGCCTCGCAACACTACGCCCGAAGCCGCGATGCGCAAAGAACCGGCAATCTCATATCGACCGGGAGCCAACTGCACCGCCCCGCGAAAACCGTCCGCGCCCAAGGGCAAAGCCGACACATAGTCGATGGCAGCTTGGATATAGGCCGTAGCATCGCCCGTCATGGGCGGCACATAAGCCTTCACTTCCACATAAGGAATGGCTTCATTAGAAGCACGATAGCCACTATAGGAATAATCGGGAATAGGATTGCCCTGCACATCCGTATAGCCGGGCCAAGTCGCCGAAAAAGCCGGCAAAACCCACCCTAGCAGGCAGGTCGACACCATCCACAGTATTTTTTTCATCGTATGGGACAAAAAAGCCGCCCGCCACCTTTATTCGAGGAGGCAAGCGGCCTGACAAACAGATTGATTATTTGTTATTATTCTGAGCTTCAGCTTGTTTTGTGCGTTCGTACCAGGCCTCGCGTTCTTTTTTCAAGTCGTAGCCACGACCGGAAAGATAATTATTGATACGGCCTTTGTACTTGCCGAACCAAGCGTGTTTCATCTTGGAGTCGGAGCAGTCCATGGCATATTCGCGGGCTTCCTTCAGCGCGGCCTTGATATAAGCGATTTCTTCGGGCTTGAGGCTGGGAATCATATCCAAATGAGCCTGCAAAGTACGCGGATAGACATTCATGGTCATACCATCCTTCACCTTTTCTATCTGGTCGTAATCGAGGTTGGCATCCAACTGGCAAACAAAATAGTAATGCTTGGCCTGCAGTTGATAACGCTGGTTGTGGAAAGCCTCGTTGAGCAAAGCCATTTCCTCTTCCTTGCTGATGTCCATAGCCTTGATTTCATCTTCCTTGGCCTTGTATTCATCGTTGATTTTGCCAAGATCGATGTATTGGGTAGCAATCAATTCCTTGATGAAATCTTGTTGGGTAACGGACTCGATGGCCAAGGTCTTGACAATATTGTCGGCACGTCCGTAGATAACCCTGCGGTATTCTTCATCGGTCTGCTCGGCACGCAAGAGCGGCAAAGAGAGCAGCATCAGGGCACATAGAAATAATCTCTTCATTGTAAAATAAGTAATAGTCAGTTAAGTAAGTTCTTAAAGTCAGTCTTTTATGAGGGCGGGGCGCTTGCATCTGCTGGCAAGGAAAGTGCCAAGGAAACCCACCACGAAGATTACCACCGTACCGATAACGATGGTCAGGTTGCCGTTGAGACGACAGCGGTAAGGCTCCCAAGCACCCGTAAACAGATAGGGACTCAGGCTCATCCAGAAGATGACGGCCAAACCGGCCAGCACACCGATAACGGCAGCCGTCTTGTTGACCTTGCGGCTGAGAAAGCCCAAGAGGAAAAGGCCCAACATACCACCGCTGAAAATGGAAGCCAGTTTCCACCAAGTGTCCAGAACACCGTCAACGCCCATCATCAGCAAGGCCACTACAACGCCCAGCGCACCCAAGATAACCGAAGAGCTGTAGAGCACTACCATGCCCTCTTTCTCGCCGACATTTTTCTTGAAATGCTTGTAGAAGTCGGTCAGGATGATGGTGGAAGCGCTGTTCAAACTAGTAGAAACGGTACTCATGCCAGCCGCCATAATGGAAGCGATCATCAAGCCCGTAATGCCGGTAGGCAACCCGTTGACGATGAAATAGGGGAAGACTTGGTCGCCGGCTATGCCTTCGGGCAGCGTGCCTGCGGTTTTGTAGTATACGAACAGGGCCGTACCGATATAGACGAAAATCAAGGAAACGGGGATATAGAGCAGACCGCCCAAGAGGGTGGAGTTTTTGGCGCTCTTGTCGTCCTTAGCCGTCAGATAACGCTGGATATAGTTCTGATCGATGCCGTAGTTCTGCAGGTTGGTGAACAGACCATACACCAGCAACACCCAGAAAGTCTTTTCCGTCAGGCTGCCGCTAAGACTACCCATGCTGAACTTATGGCACTCGTTACCCACTTGGAAGAGCGTATCCAGCCCACCGGGAATCTTAATGGTAAGTAGCACGGCACAAGCCACGGCACCCACAATCAGAATGATGCCCTGGATGGCATCGGTCCAAATCACCGCCTTGATACCGCCCATGGCCGAAAACAGCAACACAGCCACACCCGTCACGATGATAATCGTGGGGATGCTCCAGCCTATCATATAGTTGAGCGGCAAGGCCAGCAGGAAAAGAATGGAGCCCATACGCGCCAGCTGCGTAAGCAGATAGCACACAGCCACATACACGCGAGCCCAGTATCCGAATTTCACCTCCAGATAATGATAGGCCGACACGGAATTCATGCTGCGATAGAGCGGCACGAAGAGCTTCACGGCCAACCAGGCGGCTACGGGAATGGACAAACTGAATACAAAAGGATTCCAGTTGTTGGAATAAGCTTCACCAGGATAACCCAGAAAGCTGATACTGCTCACGAAGGTGGCAAAGATGGACATTCCCACCGCCCACGAGGGCAGATTGCCGTTGGCTTTGGTAAACTGGTCGGTGGCTTCTTTGTTCTTACGTCCTCTGAAATAGAACGAACAGCCGAAGAGCACGATACCCACCAGAAAGCCAATAAAGACGATATAATCGACAAGGGTGATACTGGTCTGCATAAGCGTTAGGGATTGACAACCTCGATGTTCAAGCTTTCAAGAATCTGACGCACCTTGGCTCTTTCAGGAGCATTGAACTTCTGGAAAGGCAAAGCCATATAGTCGCTGCAGATACCCATCAGAGAGCAGGCGCACTTGACACCCTTCAGATAGCTGGAACCGTAACGGCCCACTTTATAGATGGTATTGCTGATGTACATGATTTTCTCTTGCAGCTCGTTCAAACGGTCGATATTCTTGGCAACAGCTGCGTTGTACATATCCACGTAAAGCTGCGGGAACATATTGGCACCGCCGTTCACACCACCATGGCCGCCGAAAAGCACAGCCTCGCCCGTCAGTTCTTCGGGGCCCATCAACAAGGCAAAATCGGGACGGTCTTTCATGGCCTGAATAAGCGAATGGAAATAAACCAGATTGCCCGAACTGTCTTTCAAACCAATAACGTTGGGATGCTCGGCAATAGCTTTCACCGTAGAGGGTTCAATCATCACCTTGACGTGCGAAGGCATATTGTAGAGAAACATCGGCAGGGGCAGCACTTCGGCCAAACCGTGATAAAAATCAATCAGTTCCTGCTGGGCAGGTGCATAATAGTAAGGAGGCGTGCAGACCACAGCGGAAGCACCGCAATGGAAGGCCTTTTCGGCCAAATTGACGCTTTCCTGGATAGAAGTGTCGGAAACACCCACCAGCACCGGCACACGGCCAGCCACCTGACGGCAGGTACGTTCAATCATCTCCTTGCGGAGATCGTAGCTGATACTTTGGGCTTCGCCGGTAGTGCCCAAGATGAACAAACCATGTACACCACCAGCCAATATATGCTCAATCAATCGTTCCAATCCGGCCACGTCCAAAGTTTTCATATCGGACAAGGGGGTAATCATAGGGGGAACTATGCCCTGGATTTTCAAGGATTTCATTTGAATAAATTATAAGTGAGCGCGAAG
>CAYRHC010000033.1:0-11664 GCA_964423935.1 uncultured Bacteroidales bacterium
AGATCAAGACTGTTTTCGTAGATAGCTGCCGAATAGACACCCGCCGCAAAATAGTTACCCAAATCCTCCCACAGCCAATAGGGCGAAACCGGCTGATGAGGGTCGGCCCAGCAGGAAACCAGGCGCAGACTGCCATGCACGGTCTTGATGCCGGCGCGCTGCAGCGCGCCGGTCCATTCGTCCAAAAAGGCCATGGGCCGGTCGTAAAAGCAGGCAGCGCCCAAGGTCGGATCGCCCAAAGGCAAAATCCAGACATCACCGTTCAGCTGGCCTCGGCACAAGGTTCCCGTGTAGAAAATCCAGGTGTCAAAACGATGGTCAGGCCCCAGCACCTCCAGGGCCGTAGCGGTGGTGATAAGCTTGGCCAGTGAAGCCGAGGCCAGCACCCGCTCGGGCTGCGACGCAAGGAGCAGCCCGCCGCTTGACGCATCCTCCAGCAAGTAAGCCACCGAGGCCGAGCGATAGGTCGCTGTATCCTCCTCAAAGACCGACGCGACAGCCCGAGTCGCACACAGCGACAAGCAGGCCCAAACCAGCGTGCAAGTCCAAGGTTTCATCAGTCAAAATCGTAATACATCACAAAGATGTAGAGCGATTCAGGGTCGACCAGACGCAGCATCTTGTCTTTTTCAGACACCTGCACCACCTCCACATTATAGCTGGTGGCCAAGCCGGTGAGACCGGCCGATTTCAGCGTCAGTTTACAGGTCTTGCCCTGCACGGGTGTTTGGTCGAGCGTCAGCTGCAGCACACGCGAAAGGTCGTCGGTCTGGATACGCATCATACGTTGCGTAGGGTTATAGGCCAACTGATGCGAAGCGGCCTTATAGGCAAAAACCGTCTTGTCCGTCTTGAAAACGCCGTAAACTTCCTGTTTCAGAGCGGCTTCCTTGGCCGCCTTCAACAGCGGATCTTCCTTGGTACAAGACGACAGACATACTGCCAGGAGGCAATATATGGCTAATTGCAGGTATCTTTTCATTTCGAATTGTTTACTTGGATATATCTGATAATGGTTTCCGTACCCTTGGTGCTGGAATAACGGATTTGTACTTTCAGCAAATGCTCGCCCGCACTGAGCGAAGGCAGGTAGGACGATGTTATCGCTTCGCCGTCCAAACTCCAGCTCAAGCTTTAGTAGCTGCTTTTCAGGTTAAGCACGTCCAAGAGCATGGCATCGCCTTCTGTCAAGGACGAAGGCACGAACAAAGACGGATAGTTGCCGTTGGCGGCACTGGTATTCACCACCTTCACCAAGGAATCGCAAAGTTCCGTCTGACGATAGGCATAGAGCGTCAGCTTGTACGAAGTGCCGGCTTCCAAGTTGCTCAGACAAGCCATCGGTTCATCCAAGAGCAGGCTGTCAACTTGGGCGAGATTGCTCATAGGAGCGAAGCGCAGTTTCCAATTGTCTTCCTTGGCGGCACTCCAACGCACCAGAAGCTGATGTTGGCTGGCCTGCACCTTCCAGTCGGCGGCGGTCGATTTGGACACACGCACCTTGCAGGAATCGGTATGCAAACCCTTGTCGGGCGTAACGTAAACGTAGGCTTCGCCCGCATTCAGGCCTTGTACCATACCAACTCCGTTCACCGTCAGAATGCTGGCATCGCTGCTGCTCCAAACCAGATGGTTGCTTTGGGCAGCCTCAGCGGGCAACATCATCGCATAGAGCATCGTTGTCTGGCCCATGCGCAGTTCCAGACTGTCCTGGGATATTTTCACGCTGCTCACCGGCACATAGTCTTTCTGTATGCAAGTCATAAAGGACAAGCCCCAGTTATAGTCCATTTCGGTCTCAGTCTTGAGCGACAACCAGGTCTTGGTTTCACTGTTCCAAATAAGATTTCCGTAATTATCTACCGCAGGACCCGCATCAACCCCAATGGGATAGGCCGTATTGTCGTAGTCGGAGAACTGTACGGCTATCACGTAATCGGTATTGGGCATCAGTACAACCGAATCTTCCATAAAATTGAAGACATTGTTGCCTTCGGGAGCATTCTCTATGGTCTGATAAGCCAACACAGTGGTATCGCCTTCGAGTATCAGGCATTCCAAATCAGGCTTGCCGGCGCTCACATACATGGTAACCGAACCGAAGATATCGCCGTACGCGTCCTTGAGCTGAGCCGATTCCCAACGGCTGCCTATCAACATAGCTTGGCCCTTGGCCCCGATGCCGTAATAACCGAGGGTGGACTTGTCGTACCAATGGTATTCATTATGGAAATACTGGTCCACTTCGGTGCGGATATCGATATCGTAACGATAAGCGCCCTGAGTCAAGCTAATATTCTTACTGAAAGGCAGATAATCGCCGCCGGCCAAACAAGTGAGCAGATAATCACCGGCAGGAATGTCGTAAAAGCCGTATTGACCCTGACTGTTGCTGCGGCAGGTATAAGCCTTGGCCGAACGCAGCGGGCCCACCTTGGCCAGACGCAGGCCGGCACTCACTTTGCTGCTTTCTTGTTCTTCCACAGGGGTCAGCATCACTTCGGCATACACCAGCGGGCTGCCGTCGTAGCAGGAAACCACACCGGCCACATGCACCACCGTGTATTGGTCATTGGTCCGGAAACTGGCCGTCGTACCGTCACAACTAATCTCGGAAACGCCATACTTCAAGGGCATACCCGACCATGAAACGGCCGCTGGAGTTGTTTTATAGCTAAAGGCATTGTTGCCCTTGTCTGTGGGATAAAACGATGAAGCATCCACATTGATACCTTTGGTATTGGACGCGTCCACCACATACATACAGGGATGCAGCGGCGAAGCGTTGGCCGTATTGCTCAACCAGCGCTGCGAAGCCATGATACCGTCGGCCAAATTGTTCGACTTGTCCACGTGGTAGATGATAAGGCCTTCTCCGGAAATGTATTGGTCCCAGCGCTCTTGGGTACGGTACTCCAGCACGAAATACTCGTTGTCGGTATCGGTGTTGATACGGTAAGCCTCGTTGTTGCCGATGCTTTTGAGGCTGTACTTGTCTTCAGCTTTGATGACAGGAATCGTGTACCAGCCCAACTGTTGGCGTTCTTCAGCCGTCAAGTAGCAAGGCGTGCGGCCGTAGTTGTTGTAGCTGCCCGACGACATGAGCGACAGCGTACCGAAATTGCGCGAAGTGCCGCCGCTTTCTTCATAATCGGTGTCGTAGACATCCCAAAGGCCCAGCACGTGCGAATATTCATGACAGAAAGTACCGATGCCGGCCAGGGTATTGAGCGCCATGTTCAACTCGGCCGTACAGGCATAACTGCCGGCACGTATGCCGTTGTAGACCTTGTTCTGATAATACAGCGAGGAAGCATGCGGCCAGATGGTGTTCTCATCGCCACCTTCGGCTTCGCTGTAGCCGGCATAGAAAACAAAGACATTGTCCAGTATCCGGTCGTTGTTCGCATCGTAAAGGCTAAGGTCGACACCATCGGCAACAGCAGCCTCCAAAGCCTCAATCATCAAGGAATACGGATCGGTATCGTTGTCAGTGATAGAGTCGTTGGCTCCATAGGCCGCCATTTGTTTGGAAGCCATATAAGGGCCGTAAACATCGAAGCTGGGCGAAAACTGTTGCATGGAGTTCTCGTAGAAATAGTCGTAGGCCGAACCCGTGGCAGCGTTACCCTTGTAACCCGGCTCGTTGAGCATGGCTTGAAAAGCGTCTCTGCCGTGGCTGGAAGCGAACTTGCAGTCGGGAAACTCAACGAGCAGCACCAGTTGGCGGACGGTGGTTGTGGCCGAGCGTAGCGAGGCCTTGGGCGCCGAAGCGTGCGCCGCCAGTTGACGCATCTGTTGGCTTCTTCGCTGCTGCGCCACCTGATAGGCCTCTTGCGGTATCTGGCTGTAATGCATCAGTTTATGCAAAGAACCGACGGGACTGTTGCCCACCTGCAGTTTGGCCCGACTGTCCATCGTGGCGTAATAATAGTTGCCATCACGTTTCTGGCCAATCAAATAGCCGTTTTCATCGGTGGCATAATGGAAATGTTCATCGCCGTACAGACGCAAGCTCAGCATTTTGCCATCGGCTTGTTGCTTGCGGACTATGCCCGGATAAGCCACGTTGGCCACCGCAGCAAACGCAAGACTGCCACTAAGCAACAGCATCAAGACCTGACGACCCCAGTTTGTTTTCATCATAGTTCGGATAAGTGTTCAAACGGCAAAGGTAATGAATTAGTGAGATATTAAAAACACGATATGAAGCGGCGCCGAATCTCCACAAAAAAAGGCGACCGTTCCGGGCCGCCCTTCTCTAAACGTCTAAATATGTTACTTAACCATAAACTTCTTGCCAGCCTGGATATAAAGACCCGGTTGCAAGTTGTCGCTATGCTTCATGCGGCGACCGAAGATGTCGTAAACAGCATCATCCTTGGGCTGCACGCGCGTGCTGGACAGGCCCGAGAAGGTATCTTCCACATAGTAGATTTCGCTGACGAACAGGAATTCGTAGGTGCGGGTACGCGTACCGGCAGCCACTTCGGCCAAAAGTTCGGGAGCACCGAAATAATCGCTGGTTTCATCACCCTTGATGCGAACCCAAGCCTTCTTGCCGGTAGCGGCGGCAGGCATCTCGGCACGTACGGGGAACCACTTGCCGTTTTCGGTAATTTCGCAAGAAGCGATGTTCTCCCAAGTAGCACCGTCGTAAGAAATGTCCACATTGGTCCTGGCATAGCAGAAGTTGTCGGTGGCGATGTTGAACAGCAGGCGCGAACCGGCCTTGACACTGGGAATTTCAAAGTAGATGTAGTCGGCAGGAGTCTTGTCGGCGAAAGAAGTGCTGTCGGTGTGGATGAACAGGCAGTTGCGCAAGTCACCGCTCACCTTGTTGTTGCGGGTCATGATGGCATTGGTCGTCGAGTCGATATACTGCGTACCGTCGTGGGTGGCATACTTCAAGAAGTAGGTGTCGGCTTCGGCAGCGTAGTTGGCAGCCAAAGGAGCGCTCAGCTTGACATTGTTGGTGGTGAGCTGTTCGAGGTTCCAGGCAGCGATGTAAGGCTGTTCTTCGAAATTGGCCGTCAAGGTAAGGTCGGAGGTCAGGGTAATACGCTGGCTCAGCGTGTTGACACCGTTGCTCCAGCCCTTGAAGCAGTTCAGCAAGCCCTTGGGGTTGGCAATCACTTCAATTTCGTCGCCCGTGATGAACTTACCCCTGATGGTATCCCCGGTTTGGCCGTTCATGGTAGCGGTAGCCGACGTGGACCCGTTGACGATAACCGTTACGTTCACAACCGATTTCTTGTCGTCGGTATAAAGCGAGGTAACACCGATGGGAGCGCCTTCAACACCTGCGGTAAACACCTTTTCCTGCTTCCAGATATTGAACAGGTCAGACTGCACGTCGGTGAAGATGTTCCAGTTGAAGCCGTGCTGTTCGGGCGTAAGATAAACCGTATCGACGGCCAGCCAAGCACCTTCGAGCGTATTTTCATCGATATCCTCTCTCGGAGCCTTGAAGCCTACCATGACGTTGTTGCGACATTCCACCTGTCCGTACTGAATGCTGGCCAGATACCTCTTGGCAGGATTTTCCAGCGTATCGGGATTGGCAGCCGCAATCGTGTCGTGAATAAAGACATTGTTGTCGGCATCTTTCCAGTTGGGCACCAGGAACATATTGTTGTTGATGGTAAACGACGACATGGGTCCTACATATTCATTGAACACCATCAGGGAGCTCTGACTGCACCAGCCGATGAAGGTGTTGTTCTCGAAAGTGAAATTGATATCTACACGGCCGGCATCCTCAGTCATCGTGTCGAACTGTACGAGGGAATGTACATAGCCCAAGTCGTAGAACAGATTCTCGCGGAAGGTCATTTCGGCCACACGCATATCCATGCGGAACAAGGACATGGGGTTGTTTTTCTGATAACCCGTGTGGAAAGTACAGCCTTCCACACCGAAATAGTTGATATCACCGGCATCGGCAAGGCCATTGGATCTGGCACCTGGTTGGATACGGAAAATGGCACGGTTGTAGTTCTGGAACACGCAGTTGCTGAAACGTATCGTGTCGATGTAATGGTAGTTGGTATCCTTGGTCTGGATGTAATACTTGGAATTGGCCGTAGTGCCGGCGCCTTCCAATACCAGGTTTTCGAAGAACAGCGACAGGATGTCCGACTGTTGGTTGACAGGCATATTCCACTGGAACTTGATACCCGATTTCTCACCTTCTTCGTTGTCGATACCGATAAGGTAGATTTTACCGGCGCTGGGGATGTTCTTGCCATTGCTCAAGCCTATGGCCGTACCGTTCGACTTGATAAAAATGGTGTCCACCTGATCGTTGGAACGTTCCTTGAAAAAGTTGGTTTCGAAATCGTTCTTGCTGCTTACTGTCACACGGTCGGCCATCATACTGAGTACGGCCGTCAGGCAACAGAGCGTAGTAAAGATTCTTTTCATAGTGATATTATTTAGTAGTTAGTGTTTAAACTGCGTTGGCAAGAGTTGTGGCCAAGCCCGCACACATTCGTTAAAAATCGGATAAAGATACGAATAATTGTTATTCCAGTGTCCAGTCGATAAAATATTTCTGTTGCAGGGAACTTTCCACCTGTGAAGGGTCATCGTACTTAGTCTTGATACGGTCGAAAATTATCTTGTAGTCCTTGCCGTAACGTTCGGCCATCTTTACCAGATAGCTGTAAGATTTTCCTTCGCCGGTAAACTCCTTCAGATACTCGTCGGCCAGAGCCAGGTCGTAGGTTTTGATACGCTCGGGATCGTAGGCGAAGGCACGCTTCTCGGCCTCGGTAGCATCGTCAGCGATGGTGGGCAAATCGTACTCGCTTCCACGATTGGCCCCCACCATACCGATGTCGCCATAACCGCCCGCGGGCGCGAACCAGTTGTCATACAGCGGATTCCAATAAGCGTCTCCGTCCAAGCTGTCTTCCGGCACCGTCACTTCACCACCTGGGAAACGGTTCAAAATACCGGTGTTGAGCAAAGTGCGGGCCACATCCCAATGGCCCAAATGGTTCTCGGCCTCAGCCAAGAGGAAATGCAGGTCATGACCACGGAAAATGGGAATGGTGGGCTGTATCTCAAAGATATTCTGACGCAGGTAGCCCTGATTGTTCTGACGTGTGTAATAATATTTGGAGAAAGCCAGCTGTCCGCCCAAAGGATAACACATCAGCCTTTGCTGAGGGCCGCGGATATCCGATTCGCTATACACTTCCAGCGCTTTTTCCGAAGGTTGCAGATAGAAGCCGTCATCGGGATATTCGGGGCAGAAATACTGCACCAGACGATTGGTCTGCTTGTTCTGGTAATCGTAGAAGATGGCACCGAGTATCTGCTGTTGATAACCGAGCAGTTCGGTATAGAAGATATTGGGATAGGACAGGATAATCTGCATGGAGCAGCTGTACCAGTTACCGCCCTTGCTGTTGTAGACGGTGCTGAGATAATTCAGGATATAGTCGCGTATCCAGCGCCAGTCAGCTTTGGCGGCAGCCTCGTCTTCGTAGTTGGTACGCCAGGAAGCCAGTTCGGTGCGCAGATTTATCCATTTGGGCGTCATCAGATTCCAGTAGTCGTATGCAGCGTTGCCACCCATGGGGTTCACCCAATAGGTCCAGTCCATTTCCAAATCGGCGGGAATCTGCTGGCCGCAAAGCTCAACGCCGTTGTCGAGCAGGTCGATGCAATAGTCGCAAATGCCCTTCATATCGAGCTTGGTAAAGGTGCGGGTATCGTTCAGGTCGGTCAATTCGGTCATGTTGGTATCGAAACGGTAGGCTTCGCCATAGATGCGGCCCAACATGTAATAGCTCCAAACCTTATGGCGCAGGGCCGACGACACCAGCCGCGGGATATGCACTTTGGCACTGTCACTGAGCGCCCCGTCGATGCGATGGTAGAATTCGTCCATCTTCACCATAAAATCGTTGCAACTGACGATGAGCGCATAATAGGGCTTGGGGTCGGCATAGGTATTGCCATCGGTAGGTTCGTAGCGATAGACGCTCTGCAAGGCGATGGGAGCATTACCGGTGGTTTCCAGATAGTTGGAGCGCGTATCCGTCAAGAAGATGGCGTGGTCGCCGGCCTCCTGCATACGGGTGATGATACCCAGAAAGCCCCGGTACATTTCGCTTTCTTTGGAGATATACTGGTCTTCGTCCAAAACGTTGTCGGGATTCGTCTCGAAGAACTGGCAGGAGACGAAACACAGGAGCAGGGCCAGCAAAGGCATATAGATCATTCTTTTCATATCGTAAGTCTTAGAAATTCAAGTTAACACCCACTTTGAAAGAGACCGGATTGGCCACCTTGGCATAGTCGAATCCACGGAGCGCCGGGGCATAGCTGTACGAAAACTCCGGATCGGCACCCAAATAAGAGCTCAGCGTCCAAAGGTTCTCGGCGGCCAGCCATACTCGGCCTTCCACAAAACGAAGCAGAGAATTGTCGAAACTGTAGGACAGCATCAGGCGGCGCAGCTTCAAGAAAGAAGCGTCTTCAATCCAGCGGTCGCTGAATAGGGCATTGCCCGAAGGGTCTCCATAAACGGCCCGCGGCATGGTTGCCTGCTGACCTTCCACCTGCCAACGGTTCAGCACGGCAGCAGACTGGTTGAAGAAATTATCCATCGACTCGGTCTGACGGCGCGTGGCATTGTAGGCCTCGTTGCCGATGCTGAAGGCGAAATCGGCCGTCAGACTAATGTTGCGGTAACGCAGGTTGCTGCCAAAGGAGCCGTAAACATCAGGCAGGGCCGAACCCACGGCTACGCGGTCGTTGTCGTTGATGATACCGTCGTTGTTCTGGTCGACAAAGATGACATCGCCACCCTGGTAGGTACCGCCATAGGGGGTTTGCAGCGGCTTGCCCGTAGCGGCGGTCGGAGCCTGGGCATCGGCTGTGGTGGCATAGACACCGGCCGTTTGGTAGGCCCAGAATTCATAGGGGCACTCGCCCACTTTCAGACGGGTTTGTGCATCGTCGCCGCTGTAGGAAGTATATTCCTGAATGAAGCTGTCCATCTGCCCAAGGTCGGTCACGCGACTTACCAAATGCGAGGCATTGGCATAGAGGTTCCAGTTCCAATGGCGCGTATCCAGCACGTTCCAGCGGGCCGAGAGTTCCAGCCCCCGGTTGTCGACGGCGGCCGTATTGTCGTAGTAAGCCTCGTTGGAGCCGTACACCGACGAAATCTTGGTGTCGAGCAGCAAGTCGTAATGGTGGGCATAATAGGCATTCATGCGCAAATCCAAGCGCTGGCGCAGCATCGACAGGTCAAAACCAAAATCGGCCTGAGCCTTCTTTTCCCATTCCAAATGCGTATTCGGCACGCCGTTGCGCACGATGGTACCCAAACTGAACAGGTTGTTGGACACATAATAGTTCTTGCCGTAGTTGGACGAGAAGCGGTTGTTGCCGGCCAGCGAAAGCTCGGCCGTCAGGTTCAGATGGTCGATGAAAGCGGGCAACTCGGCCGTATTGGCGGCCATAAAGGTTTCCGACAAGGATGGGAAGAGTCCGAAGCGCGGAGCATCCACACCCGAAACCGAACTGCCGTCCAGGCTCAGGCCGGCCGTGGTCTTCCAAAGATTGTTGTAGACGTGGTCGGCATGGGCGTAGAAACTCATGTATTTCCATTCGTCGTTGTTTCCGAAGATGTTCCATTCGTCCGTCACCTTGGAGAGCGTGCGGTTGAAGTCGTTGGCCGAATTGTAGCCGCTCGCGGCATCGTATTCGTAGCTCTTGGTCATGACGCGCGCACCGGCATAGCCGTCCAGACGGTGTTTGTCGCCGAAAGTATTATGGTAGGCGGCACCCAGATTGTAGTAGTAGGACGACTGGCGCAGCACGCCCATCGAGACAAAGTTCTCGCCCGTTCCGTAGAGCTGCGGGATGATGGCCCGCTGGTCGACACCGGGCGTAAAGACGTATTCTTCGGTATAGTCGTAATAGATGTTGATCAGTGCCATAAGCGTCCACAGGTCGCTGGCTTTGTAGTTGAGTCCCAGACGGATGTTGGCATCGTAAATCTTGTCGCTGCTGCTGACCGTATTCACCAAGGCAGCCGGGTTGGACACCAAATCGTAAGCATAAGCCGGGTTGCCGTTCACGTTCCAGGCATCGTACTTGGAATAGCGTCCCGTAATGACACCGCCGTCGGAGAGCTTCTGGTACTGGTGCAAGTTGGGCATCATGTGGTAGGCGGCCAGAATGGGGTTGGTCTCTTCCTGCATGCCCGTGTTGTTGAGCGCACTGTTGATATAGGCCAGATTCACCGAGGTGAAGATTTCAAACTCGGGCGACACCATGATATTGGTATTCAAAGCCGTATGATAACGGTTGGTATTGGTCTGGTCGAGGACACCCTCCTGGCGGGTATAGCCGAAAGAGATGTTGTATTTGGCCACTTCGTCACCACCTTCCACCCGCAAGACATTGTCGGTCTGCATGGCCGGACGGTAGATGAGCGAAGTCCAGTCGGTATTGTTGTCGAACAAGTAATGGTAGTAATAGTCATCGCTTCCCGCCAGGAAAGGATAGTCGTTTTGCAATTCCGACAGGGAAGCGTAGCGGGTCTGCCCTATTTCCATCAGATATTCTTGATAGTCGCTGACACCCAAAGTCGGAATCTGACTCTTGACTTGCGACAGTCCGTAGTTGCCCGAGAAAGTGATACGCGTATCCAGATTCTCGCTGGTAGCCTGCTGGGTTTCCACCAGAATAACGCCATTGGCACCCATAGCACCGTACATGGCGGCCTCAGCGCCCTTCAACACGGTAATGCTGCGGATATCGGCAGCGTTGTAGGCGAACATGGCATCGCGGCTATAGGCATTGTTCACGTCGCTCACGGCCGTATTGGCCAGATAAGGCACGCCGTTCACCAACAGCAGCGGGGTATTTTCGGCATATAGGCTGTGCAGACCACGAATGTTGAAATAGCCGCCCTCACCGGGCATGCCGCTCTTGCTTTCCACGCGCAGGGCCGGGTCTACATCCTGCCAAGCCATCGTGGCCGAGGGGCTGGCCTTCATATCCTTGTTGGCCACCGTACTGAGTATGGCCGAGGCCTCATCGCGGGTAAGGTCGGCCTGGTCGAGCACCACATCGGCATGATAGTTGGGGGCCGTGAGCGGTGTCATCACAATATCGACAAGACGGTCGTTCTCAGATTTCAGACGTTGGAGGCTGACCTGTCGGGTATAATAGCCCGGGCTGCTGAGCCGGATCAGGGCCGACGGATTTTCCGCCGTCACGGAGAAGCTGCCGTCGGCAGCGCTAATGTCGGTAGATTTCTCGGCCAACACACGCACGATGACACCCTCGATAGCAGCGCCGTCGGTGGCCACCACGCGGGCACGGTAGCTTTGTTGTGCCTGGACGCCCAGCGCCAGCACCAAGGCCAGGAAAGTATATAGCAATCTCTTCTTCATAGACTTACTCCTAATAGTTGTTTTGGGTGGGACGCAGACACCAGTGATAGAACATCAGTTGATAGATATCCGATTTACTGCGGTCCTGACGGCCGTTGATGTATAGGGAAGCGGCATCGGATGAACTGATTTTGATTTTGAAGTTACCGTCCCTTTTCAGGTTGACCACAGCCACCTGATAGCCGTCGGTATCGTAGGCCGAAGCCTTCTGGTACTTGACGGGGTCCTGGTCGTA
>CAYRHC010000034.1:0-11645 GCA_964423935.1 uncultured Bacteroidales bacterium
GGAGATTTTCGGCGGTACGGGCTATAACGTGCTGAACGTCGCCTTGAGTACCCGTATCTTCCTGTTCTTCTCTTATCCTACCAAAATGTCGGGCGACAATGTTTGGGTTACCCTCAAGGACTATTTCGGTTTTGGTCAGGCTCAGCCCGCCGTCGATGCCTTCACGGGTGCAACGCCGCTGGGACAGGCTGCCGTACAAGCCTCTTCCGATACGCTGACGCTGACCAATATCGTGGGAGAACCTTTGACGCTCTGGCAGATGTTCCTCGGTCTGATGCCTGGTTCTATCGGTGAAACTTCGGTTTTGGCCATCCTGCTGGGCGGTCTTTTCCTGATTTTCACGGGTGTGGCCAGCTGGAAGATTGTGGTGTCGGTATTTGCCGGCGGCGCTTTCATGGCTACCATCTTCAACATCTTCGCCGTTGACGCTTATCAGGCAGTTCCTTTCTGGGAGCATTGGTGTCTGGGCGGCTTCGCCTTCGGTGCCTTCTTTATGGCTACCGACCCTGTAACGGCCGCCCGTACCGAATGCGGCAAGTGGATTTACGGTTTCCTCATCGGTGTGTTCGCCATCCTGTTCCGTGTATTCAACCCCGCATATCCCGAAGGCATGATGTTGTCCATCCTCTTGATGAACCTTTTTGCCAAGCTTATCGACTACTGTGTGGTTCAATCCAACATCAGCAAGCGTGCCAAGCGTGCATTGGTTAAATCTGCTAATAAATAATGACTATGAATACAAATAGCAATACCTATACGTTTATATATGCTTCTGTGATGGTCATTCTGGTGGCCGCTGCCTTGGCGCTGGTGAACGATGCGCTCAAATCCAAGCAGCAGCGCAACAGCGACATCGACAAGATGACCCAGATACTGAAGTCTGTCAAGGTAGAATCCGATATGGCCACGGCCGAAGCTAAATACGCCGAGGTTATTACCGATGCCTACGCTGTCAATGTCAAGGGCGAGAAGGTTATCGCCGATGCCAAGCAGACCTTCGCCATCAATATGGCCAAGGAAGTGAGCAAGCCCGTTGAAGAGCGCAATCTCCCCGTTTACGAGGCTAGCGTCGATGGTAAGAAACTCTACATCATCCCGCTTTACGGTGCCGGTCTGTGGGGGCCCATTTGGGGTTATATCTCTTTGGAAGAAGATGCCAATACCGTTTTCGCCGCTTCGTTCTCGCACCAGGGCGAAACGCCGGGTCTGGGTGCCGAAATCGCAATGCCGGCTTTCCAGTCGAGATTCGAAGGCAAGCATATCTATCGCGACGGTGAGTTCCGCTCTATCGCTGTAGCCAAGGCCGGTGCCAAGGTTGACAACCGCGACAAGGTGGATGCCGTTTCGGGCGGTACCATTACCAGTACCGGTGTGCAGAGCATGCTTTACAGCTGCCTGGGTGCCTACGGCGAGTTCTTTAAAATTATAGCAGGAGGACAAAGCAATGAATAAAGAAAGAAAAGACATTTTAGTTAAACCTCTCAGCAAGAGCAATCCTGTCATTGTGCTGGTATTGGGTGTCTGCTCGTCATTGGCCGTTACGGCCCAGATGAAGCCCGCCCTGGTGATGGGTATTTCGGTTACCGTGGTTGTGGCTTTCGCCAACGTCATCATCTCTTTGCTGCGCAATACCATTCCCTCGCGTATCCGTATCATTGTCCAACTGGTAGTGGTGGCCGCGCTGGTTATTATCGTCGAACAATTCCTCAAGGCTTATGTGTATGATGTCTGGGGCCAGTTGTCGGTGTACATCGGACTAATCATTACCAACTGTATCCTGATGGGCCGTCTGGAAGCCTTCGCTTTGGGCAACCGTCCTTTCGACTCCTTCCTGGACGGTATCGCCAACGGTTTGGGTTATACGCTTATTCTGGTCATTATCGCTTTTGTGCGTGAACTGCTGGGTTCTGGCAAGCTGCTGGGCTTCCAGATTATTCCCGATTCCTTCTACGAAGCAGGCTACATGAACAACGGTCTGATGATTATGCCTCCTATGGCTTTGATTGTTGTAGGCTGCATCATTTGGGTACACCGCAGTATTAACAAGGACCTCCAAGAAAAATAATCGTTTATGGAAGCGTTGAATTTATTTATCAAGTCAATTTTTATTGACAACATGATTTTCGCATACTTTCTTGGTATGTGTTCTTATCTGGCTGTTTCCAAAACGGTCAAGACTTCTGTAGGTCTGGGCGTTGCCGTTACTTTCGTGCTGCTCATTACCGTGCCTCTCAACTATCTGCTCGATACTTTCGTGCTGAAAGAAGGTGCCCTGGTATGGCTGCT
The DNA here is from genome assembly GCA_964423935.1 of uncultured Bacteroidales bacterium. Lineage (GTDB taxonomy): Bacteria > Bacteroidota > Bacteroidia > Bacteroidales > UBA1402 > UBA1757. The sequence continues at coordinate 2,287 of CAYRHC010000034.1, forward strand.
GGGTGAATCGGCCGCCACTATCGACCTCAGTTTCCTGAGTTTCATCATCTTTATCGCCCTTATCGCTGCCGTTACCCAGATTGTGGAAATGGTTGTGGAACGTTTCAGCCCCACCTTGTATGCCCAGCTGGGTATCTTCTTGCCGCTGATTGCCGTTAACTGCGCCATCCTGGGTGCCTGTCTGTTCATGCAGCAGCGTGCTTTCCCCAATGTGGGCTATGCTACCGTATACGGTCTGGGTTCCGGTCTGGGCTGGATGTTGGCCATTGTCACCTTGGCCGCCGTGCGTGAACATCTGAAGTATAACAAAATTCCCGATGCACTCAAGGGTCTGGGTATCACCTTTATCCTGGTAGGTCTGATGGCCATGGCATTTATGGGATTCATGGGTATTAAACTCTAAGGAGGATCAAGGTATGTTATTAGCAATATCAATAAAAGTATTAGTACTGGCTGTCATCGTCTTTCTGTTGATGACGCTTATTATGGTGGGTCTGCTTCTGTTTGTGAAGACCAAACTCACCCCCTCGGGCAAGGTAAACATCAACATCAACGGCGACAACAACGTGCAGGTTGATATGGGTGGCAGCTTGCTTACCTCTTTGAGCAACAACGGTATTTTCCTGCCTTCCGCTTGCGGTGGCAAGGGTAGCTGCGGTATGTGCAAGTGCCAGGTGTTTGAAGGTGCTGGTGAGATACTGCCTACCGAAAAAGGCTTCTTCACCCGTCAACAGCAGCAGAACAACTGGCACCTCGGTTGCCAGGTGAAGGTTCGTGGCGACATCAAGATGAAAGTGCCCGAATCGGTGCTGGGCGTGAAAGAGTGGGAGTGCACTGTTATCTCCAACAAGAACGTGGCTACCTTTATCAAGGAATTCATCGTGGCTTTGCCTGCCGGCGAACACATGAACTTCGAGCCCGGTTCCTATGCCCAGATTAAGATTCCTGCCTATAGCATGGATTACGACAAGGATATCGACAAGAGTCTTATCGGCGACGAATATATGCCTTCGTGGCAGAAATTCGGCCTGTTCTCGCTCAAGTGCCAGAACGACACGCCCACCGTGCGCGCTTATTCTATGGCCAACTATCCTGCCGAAGGCGACCGTATCATGCTGACCGTGCGTATCGCAACGCCTCCTTTCAAGCCGAAGCCACAAGTCGGTTTCCAAGATGTGATGCCCGGTATCGCTTCGTCTTACATTTTCTCTTTGAAGCCCGGCGACAAGGTAACCATGAGCGGCCCTTACGGAGAGTTCCATCCTATCTACAACTCTACCCGCGAAATGATGTGGGTGGGCGGTGGTGCTGGTATGGCTCCGCTGCGTGCTCAGATTATGCACATGACGCATACGCTCAAGACCACCAACCGCAAGATGTCTTATTTCTACGGTGCCCGTGCCTTGAACGAAGTGTTCTATTTGCAAGACTTCCTGAATCTGGAAAAGGAATTCCCCAACTTCAGTTTCCATCTGGCCCTCGACCGTCCCGATCCTGCCGCCGACGCTGCCGGTGTGAAATACACTCCTGGTTTCGTTCATCAGGTAATGTGGGAAACCTATCTCAAGAACCACGAGGAACCCGAAGAAATCGAATACTACATGTGCGGTCCTGGCCCGATGTCCAAGGCTGTTATCAACATGCTTGACAATCTGGGAGTTCCCAAGGAGATGATAAAATATGACGATTTCGGCGGATAATTTAATTTGTTTTGTAATTGGATATCTGAAAAAGTCATATATCTTTGCGCTCAGTATCAACACGCTTTATTAACATTAATTTCAATTATTATGAAGAAGATTGTTATTGCTCTTGTAGCAATGTTTGCACTGACTTTCTCTGCCAATGCAGCCAACTATTCTCTCGACGAAAGCGCTATCAACGAAATGTTCGCTGAAGCAACCGTTGCCACCTCTGTAGAGAGCCAGGGCGTTCTTGACGGTCTCGATGGCCAGACCAGAACCATCATCGCAGCTGTGCTGGAGTTCACCTCTCTGCCTGCCATCGGTATTCACCGTATCGTTCTGGGTACCCAGCCTATCAACTGCTTGTGGTATTTCCTGACCCTGGGTGGTGTTTTCTACATCATTCCTACGGTAGACTTCGTTGTTGAGCTTATCGACCTGCTTGTCGGTAGCGGTACGTCTTATCTGAACAACCCCAACTTTATCATGTGGTTGTAATGATGCAAGGAGCAATCCGACATAACAATTCAGGTAAGGATGTCTTAAAAGGCATCCTTACTTGTCTTATAGCCGCTTGTGCCTTCTGTCCGGTGCAGGCGCAGCGTCTGGTTAAGGCCGATGTGCTTTCTCAACAGCTGTCCAAGGGGCAGAAAACCAAACAAGACAAACATCTTTACTGCCAGCAGAATGGCCGTATGCTGGTGGATATCACCGAAAACGGCAAGCGCAATATCCTGCTTACCGACCAATATGGCCGCACCGAAATCTACGACCCTGAAACCAACAAGGTTCTTTACGATGCCAAGGCACAGGTTTATGCCTCAATAGACGAGCCTTTGCAACTTTTCCTGCAGCGCCGTACGCAGGATATGGGCTTGGAAGACTATGGCTTCAAGCTCGAAAACAGTACGGTGGAAGACGGCAAGTACATCAAGAAGACTTTCAAAAGCAGCGACGCCGCTTCCCACTGCGCCAAGGTGGAAATTGTCTACGAAAACTATCTGCCTGTCTTTATGGCTTTTTATAGTCACAAGGACAAGCCCATCAATAAAATATACTACTCCCAGTACGATCTGGGTAAGTCGTTTATCTTTCCGGCCCGTGTGACGGAAATTTCTTATGTGGGAGCCAAAGATTCCGTTATCAGGCTCGATATCTATTCCAATATCCAGGTGGACACCTACGATGCGATGTTCGACTTTAAAGTGCCTGCCGATGCCGAGCGCAGTGAAATGCCTTAGTGTATGAAAACGTTGTCGAGGCTGCTTGTGGTGTGCTTGCTTTTTGCCGGCTTTTCTGTGGAACTGTCGGCCCGCGAAGCGCGGCCGCAGGCGCCGGCCGACAGCTCTTGCTGGGCCCGTGGAATGGGCCTGCTGCGCCAGCAGCTGGCCGGCGCCTGCTATTTTGACACTCCCTGTGAGGTGTATTTCGTACAGGCTTGCCGCGAATTTTCTTTCCCTAAGGCTTGCCTTATTGCCATAGACCGCCGTTTTCGCTGCAACCGTATCGGCATGGCCGGCCGCAACAGCCAGCTGCTCGATGCCGACGGCCACATGCACGAAACTTTGGATGCCTATCGCTATCGTCGGCAGCTGCCGCTCAAAGCCACGCCGCCCGCTTTGCATCTCGACTATAGCCGTCTGCTCGACACCGCCGCCTGTGGCCGGCCGCAAGCCTATTTCAGCGAAGACTACGACTTTGCACAATATTTGCTCTCGCTCAAACTCAAACAAGAAGCGCAGTTTCTGATAGATAAAGAAAAGAACTATTATCCTTCCGACAGCCTTTATTTTATGCGGGCTTGGGTGCATTACCTGCAAAAGGACCTCGAGCTGGCGGCAGCTAATTTTTCTTTGGTAGACAGCTGTTCTGTTTTCCACGACAAGGCACTTTTTTATCAGACGGCTTTGCTGGCCCATTTGGGATGCTATGCCCAGGCCGATTCCTGTTTGGCTTCCTATAGGGGCGAACAATACGCTCAGTTGCAGCATCTGCAAGGAGCGGGTCTGGCCCTGTTACGCAATGACATGGATGCCTATCGGCAGGAAGCCTCTTGTTTCGATACCTCCCATCGGCATTATCTTTCTACTGAGCAGTCGACTTTACAGACGATGTTCGAAGAACGTCTAAAGCTGACCGATAAAAATCCTTGGCTGGCGGCATCGCTCTCGGCTGTGGTTCCCGGTTTGGGCAAGGTCTATGCCGGCAATCTGTCGGAAGGGGTGATGTCTTTCTTGATGATGGGCATTTCAGGTGCCTTGACGGCCGAACATATTATCAAGCTGGGTCCCCAGGACTGGCGCAGCATCACGTTTGCTTCGCTGACGGGCATACTCTATGTCAGCAATATTTTTGGCAGTTATTTTTCCGTTCAAATATTACAGGACCATGTATTGCAAAAGCAGACACAGGCGATTTTGTATCATATTCATATGCCTCTCGACCGTATTTTCCGTTGATTTGGCGGCACAACAGACGATGTCGCGGGTGCTCGCAAGCGAGCACCGCATTTTCGAAGGTGTGTCTATGGTGGAGGAAGCACAGCTGCTCATGGAAAAAGCACAGTGCTATTTGCAGCTGCAACAGCCCGATATGGCTTTGCGCAATCTTGACCGTATCGCACTCTATGCCTTGGGCGACAGTCTGAGAAACGAGGTATTGGCCCTGCGTGAGAGTTGCCAGCCTGCAACAGCCTTGGAGACATCCAGCCCCGATGTCGGCTCGTTCAAACCTAAAAATCCGGAAACGGCCAAATGGCTGTCGTTACTGCCCGGCTGCGGACATTTCTACAGTGGTGCCATAGGGGAGGGTTGCTTCTCGATGCTACTGAACGCCATTCCCATAGCCTTTATTGTTCTCGAACTACAGACTCCGCTTTACTTGGGCGCTTTCTTGGGTGGCGGCATCATGCTGGTGCAACCCTATCTTGGCGGTACCGAGCGCGCCATACAGCTGGTGTACGAATACAACGCACGCGGTAACAACAAAGTTGCCAGCCAGACCTACGGTCCGGCTGGCAACCCGCATGCCGAGCGTCCATTCTAAGACGCTTATTTTTCTGCCTTGTCGGCCTGGAACCAGCCGATGGTGTCGCCCTTGGCAACCACCTGACCCTGCTGTTTCTCCACCATTACGATACGGCCGTTGGCAAAGGCTTGGATATTCTCGATGCCGCGTGCACCCTGAATGGCGCACATCCAGTCGTTTTCGTTGAAATGCTTGCCGTGCACAGGAGCGCAGGAAGGTTCGTTATAGTCGAGTTCCCAAAGCACCTTGCCGTTGACGGGAGCCTCGATGGGTTCTGCATCGGGATGCAGGATGGCGCGCTTGTCGGCGGCCGAGAAAGTCTTGGCAGGCGCATTGCCATTGCCGGCTTGAGCCTTTTCCATACGTTCCAGCAGGTCTTTGTTGAACTGTTCCTTGGCCTGGCCAGATTTGTATTCGCGGTATTGTTTCTCGTGCATGGCGAACTCGAAGAGTTCTTCGTCGTCCTGACCGCGGTCCCAACCAAGTTCTTCCATCTCCTTGATGAAACGGGGCAGCTCGTCGGGATAGAGAGCCTGTGGGTCGTCGGTGTAGAATTCGAAACCCTTTTCCTTGACCAGTTCTACGATTTCGGGAGCCAGCTTGCCGGGCAGTTTGCCCGATTTGCCGAGTATCATGCCCCACATAGCGGGGTCCATACGGCTGAAAGGTTTTTCGCCCATACTCTTGGAGAAGAGGTTCATCAAGGCGGCATTCTTGACGTACTGGCTGAATGGCGTTACCAAACAAGGCGTTCCCAGCATCGGCCATATACGCTTTACTTCGTCGAAGAGTTCAACCAACAGCTCGTCTTCGCTCAGCGGCTTTTCGCCACGCTTCTGCAAGTTGGTGTTGATAGCGGCGTGCATGCCCTTCAAATCGGCCATAAGCGAGCCCATCATACCGCCGGGCAGACCGCAACCTACCAGCAGAGAGGTCATCTTGGAGTTGCGCGGGTCTATCCAGTAGCCCAGAAAATCGTCGATAAAACTTTGGGTCAGACGGCGGGCTTCCATATAAGCCTTCATATTGATATCCTTAACCAGAAATCCGGCATCCTTCAGCATAGCCTGAATGGTGATGACATCGGGATGAACCATACCCCAGGAGAGCGGTTCCATGGCAACGTCCAGCACATCGCAACCGGCCTTGGCCACTTCCAGCATGCTTGCCGTAGAGAAGCCGGGGCCCGTGTGGCCGTGATATTGGATGATGATATCGGGATGCTTTTCCTTGATGGCCTTGACAATCTTGCCCAGCATGACGGGACGTCCGATACCCGCCATATCCTTGAGGCAGATTTCATCGGCACCGTTCTCGATAAGCGTTTCGGCCAGATTGATGTAGTATTCGACCGTGTGCACCTCGGAGTAGGTCATGCACATGGTGGCTTGGGCGGTCATGCCGGCCTGTTTGGCCCATTTGATGGAGGGGATGATGTTGCGCGGGTCGTTCAAGCCGCAGAAGATACGCGTGATGTCGACACCCTGGGCGTGCTTTACCTTATACATAAGCTGACGCACGTCGGCGGGAACGGGGTTCATGCGCAGGGCATTCAGGCCTCGGTCGAGCATATGCGTCTTGATATTGGCATCGTTGAAAGTTTTGGTAAAAGTACGGACAGCCAAGTTGGGGTTTTCGCCGTAAAGCAGGTTCACCTGTTCGGAGGCACCACCATTGGTTTCGACGCGGTCGAAGCAGCCCATATCCACGATAACGGGGGCGATGCTTGCCAATTGGTCTTTGCGGGGAACGTATTTGCCCGAAGACTGCCACATGTCTCGATAGACAAGACTAAACTGGATTTCTTTCTTCATATCGATGGGATTTAATTGTTGTCAGCGTTCGTTGATTGTCAGATATATAGGTTTTTTGTCAAGAATAGGACAAAAATAGGTAATCAAAACAGTTATGCAAAACTTGTCCTTAAAATTTTCTACTTTCGAACTTATCATTTACCTTTGCGTCACAAATGCATAAAACAAGATATTTTATGAATAAATATTCGCATCATCACCATCATGTCCTCCAGTCTTAACGGTTGGTCATATTTGATGATGTCATATAAATAGGGCTTGCCGTCAAAGGTGAGCCTTTTTGTTTTTAAAGAAAAGACTTTTACAAATACACTATGCTACGAATTGCCATTCAAGGAAAAGGCCGTCTGTACGAAGACACGATGGCCTTGCTCAGCGAAGCCAATGTCAAAGTGGATGCCGGTAAACGCGTCCTGTTGGTGCCCGCCAAGAACTTCCCCGTTGAAATACTCTTTTTGCGCGACGACGACATTCCCCAATCGGTGGAGTCGGGCGTGGCCGATGCCGGCATTGTCGGCGAGAACGAATGGGCCGAAAAGGAATGTCAGGCTCCCATTGCGCACCGTTTGGGCTTCAGTCGCTGCCGTTTGTCGCTGGCCATCCCAAAAGACGCTGCCTATGAAGGTTTAGGTTGGTTCCAAGGCAAGACCATTGCCACTTCTTATCCGCTTATCCTCAAGAAATTTCTGACGGCCAAAGGCATAGAAGCTGATATTCACGTTATTACCGGCTCGGTGGAAATCGCTCCCGGCATAGGAATGGCCGATGCCATCTTCGATATTGTCAGCTCGGGAAGCACGCTGGTAACCAACCGTCTGAAAGAGGTGGAAACGGTGATGCAGTCGGAGGCGCTCTTTATCGTGAACAACAGTCTTACGCCCGAAAAACAGACAGTTGTGGACGAATTGATATTCCGCTTCAATGCCATCCGGGCTGCCGAAGGCAAGAAATACATCATGTTGAACATCCCCAACGACCGCATACAGGAAGTCTGCCAGCTTTTGCCCGGTATGGAGTCGCCCACGGTGACGCCCTTGGCCGAAAGTGGCTGGTCGTCGGTACACTCGGTGGTAGAGGAAAACCGTTTTTGGGAAATCATTGGCAAGCTCAAAAGTATCGGTGCCGAAGGAATTTTGGTCTTGCCCATCGAGAAGATGATCGTTTAACAGTGGTGCCATGGAAATAATTCTGAATCCTCAACGAGAGGCCTGGCCGGCGCTGATGCGCCGGCCGGCCAATGACAGCCGCCAGCTCTTCGGACAAGTGTCGGCCATACTGCAAGACGTGAAGGCTCGCGGCGATGCGGCCTTGAAAGAGTACGAAGCCCGTTTCGACGGTGTGGCATTGGACAGCTTGCAAGTGTCACCCGCCGAGCTACAGGCGGCTGAAAGTCTGGTGTCGCCCGCGCTCAAGAATGCCATCGCCCGGGCTAAAGCGAATGTGGAAACTTTTCACCGGGTCCAGCTGCCCGCCCGCCAGGACGGCCGTCTGTTCAGTGTTGAGACCATGCCCGGCGTGCAATGTTGGCAAAAGGCCATCGCCATCGACAAGGTAGGACTGTATATTCCCGGTGGCACGGCACCGCTCTTCTCGACGGTGCTGATGCTGGCCATCCCCGCCAAACTGGCCGGTTGTCGCGAAATTGTGCTTTGCTCGCCTCCCAACCGTCAGACCGGACAGATACATCCTGCCGTACTCTATACCGCCAAACTTTGCGGTGTGGAGAAAATCTTCAAGTTGGGTGGGGTACAGGCCATTGCCGCCATGGCTTACGGTAGCGAAAGCCTGCCCCGCGTGTATAAGATTTTTGGCCCGGGCAACCAGTATGTGACGGCTGCCAAGCAGCTGTTGAGCCTGGAAGACACCGCCATTGATATGCCTGCCGGGCCTTCCGAAGTGGAAGTGTTGGCCGATGAAACGGCCGTTCCCGCTTTCGTGGCTGCCGACTTGCTCTCACAGGCCGAACATGGGGTGGACAGTCAGGTGCTCCTACTCACCGACAGCGAGTCTTTGGCCCGACAGGCCATGGCTGAGTGTCAACGACAGTGTGCACTGCTGCCGCGTCGCGAGATAGCTGAAAAAGCCTTGGCCAATAGCCGTATCGTGGTATTGCCCCGTTGCGACTGGATGGATTTTACCAACGGCTATGCCCCCGAACACTTGATTATTTCCACGCAAGACTGCCGGCAGCTCGCTGAGCAGGTGCGTAACGCAGGCTCCGTTTTCCTTGGCAACTATACGCCCGAAAGCGCCGGTGACTATGCATCCGGTACCAACCACACCTTGCCAACCAAAGCCTATGCCCGTGCCTATAGCGGTCTGAACGTAGACAGTTTCATGAAAAAGACCACCTTCCAGGAAATCACGGCCGATGCCTTGCAGCACAGTTTGGGCCCCGTTATCCGCGAAATGGCCGAAAACGAACAACTATTTGCCCACGCCAATGCCGTGGCTATCCGCTCGAAACAATCATAAAATGGATATCAGTCGATTAGTAAGAAAAAATATTGCGGCTTTGCAGCCTTATTCCTGTGCCCGCAACGAATTCGAAGGAGAGGCCTCGGTCTATCTAGATGCCAACGAAAGCCCCTACAATGCGCCCTACAACCGCTATCCCGACCCTATGCAGCTGGCTGTCAAGCAAAAGATTGCCACCCTTAAAGGTTTGAGCGAAGACCGGATTTTTCTGGGTAACGGCAGCGACGAATCCATCGACCTGGCTTTCAGGATATTCTGCGAACCCGGCCTGGACAATGTGGTGGCTATTGCGCCCACCTACGGCATATACAAGGTCTGTGCCGACATCAATGCGGTGGAATACCGAGAACATCAG
>CAYRHC010000035.1:0-11513 GCA_964423935.1 uncultured Bacteroidales bacterium
TACCGAAAACACCTACATTCTGGCTACGCTCAACGCTTCGGGTGCAGCTGCCCTTTACGAGGATTACAGCAATGCCAATGCCAAGTACATCTTCCTCGACATGAACGTTGAGAACTCCAGAAATATCACCGGCAAGGGTAAGCAGCTGTTGGTTAACCTGCTCAACTATCTGAAGAACGGTGGCAACTTTGCCAAGCCTTCGTTCGAACTGATCTCGACGGGTGCCATTGTTGAGAACACCGCCCAACTGCTCGATGCCGCCAACTACGACTACGGCGTGCTCAACCAGAAGAACCCTGTCATCAGCATAAAGACCTCTACCGATGCCAACGGTATCTACGACATCACCTCCGGTATCAGCTACGGTGGCAACAATATCACCTTCCAGCCCAACAGCTCGAGCGATAATGTTATCATCAAGGGTGCCCTTACCGATACTACCCGCATGAACGTTTCCAGCCTGACTTTCAAGAACATCACCTTCCAGCAGGCCGAAGGCCAGACCGAACTCCTCTCGCTGAATGCCAGAGTAAAAGCCGGCAAGCCCGCTCGTCAGTTCGACAAGCTGAGCGGTGAGCTCAAGTTCGACGGCTGTAATTTCAGCGGTATCAGCGGCAAGTTCATCGCTGTAAACGGCGACTCCGTAACGCTGAAAACCGTTACCGTCAACAACTGTCTCTTCGATGGTGCCAATGGTCTTGCTTCTTTGGTTGCTACCGAGGGTAATGTGCTGAACTGCAACAAGATTGCCATCAAGGAGAACCGTTTCTACGATGTGGCTACCACGCTCGTTGAATGGATTGGCGCTGCCAAGAAGGAAATCGATACCAACGATGAAGACGGCGACGAAGTGCTCAGCATCGAAATTGCCAACAACACTTTCCGCAACAAGACTGCCGCTGCCGCTATGCCGCTTGTGATTCTGCCCGAAAAGCAGCTCTTCGACTCTGTTGCCGTGGTTGTCAACAACAACCTTTTCTATAACACCGGCAAGCTCAATGACGATCTCTTCCAGGCAGATACCGTTACCATCTATCTTTCTACCAAGAAGGATGTTGCCGGTAAGGATTCTATCGTAGGTGACACCATCGCTTTCCATTCCAATATCAATCTTGACAAGAACTATTGCGAAGGTGCCGCTATTTCCTTGAATGCCAGCGAAAAATGGACTGTTGCTCCTTATGCTGCCATCAGCAAGGCCGACCTTGGTATCGAAAGTGCTTTCGAGGATGCTGAAATGACGCAGATTAGCAAGACATCGCCGCTCTTTACCGCCGGTGTCGTATCAGGCTTGAGCCGTGCCTACATCGGTGCCGCTGCCAACTACGTAGCTCGTCAGGCAGGCGATGCCACCACCTTTACGGTAAAGAACGCTCAGGAACTGAAGACCGCTCTCGAGTTGGCTATCGGCGGTGATATCATCGAGCTTGAAACCAACACCGAAGACTCGCTGGGTGTATACCAGATGGGTCAGACCGGCTTCCGCTATCCCACTACCGGCGGCAAGCTGATTATCCGTGCTGCCGAAGGTCACAAGCCTGTTATTTTCGGTAACATCGCTCCTTCGAACACCGACTTCAAGTTGGACGAACTGCTCATCGACAACCTGACCTTTGCCGATCCTACGCTGCAAGATTCCATCAGAATCACCGGTTATGGCTCAGACCGCTACTCACCCTTCTACTTCGCAGCTCAGGGCGGTTACATCGGTTTGATGCACATCACCAACTCTACCTTCTCCAACCTGGAGATGCAGGCTGCCGTCAGAACCAACAAGCCTTACAACACCGGCACCAAGACCGGTCTGTATATCGGCAAGATCCTGATGGATTACAACACCTTCAACAACTTCGGTGGCAATACTGCCGACGGTAAGGTGGCCTACCACTTCATCCAGTTCGACGTGAACGCCGACTACACGCTTAGCAATTTCACCTTCGTGGAGAACATCGTGAAGAACTTCCACGGTAGCCAGATGTTCAATATCAGCCGTTCAGGTGCTTTGGTTCCCGGCGATTCTACCATGAACATTGTCATCAGCAACAACGTCTTCTACAAGGTGGGCGGCAATGCTGCTGACAAGTACCGCAACTTCTTGGAATTCAACAAGACTCCCGAAGGATATACGGTAAACATCGATATCACCAACAATATCTTCTACAAGCGTTGGACCGATGTTGAAACCGGCCAGTATCCGCTCGGTCAGTTGGATCTCTTCGACGGTTCTTTGGTGAAGGCTTACGACATCAACATCCTCAAGAACTACTACGAGGGTGAATACTACTATGGCTCGGATGAAACCTACGGTGCCAATCCTATGGCCCTGTCCGGCTCAGAACCCGAGAACAACCTGGCCCTGTCCGCCACTTCTGCTGTAGAGGTGAACCGTGATAAGGCGCTGACTTGGGAAGACTTCATCGACTACTTCATGTTTGACGAAGACACCGAAGACTTTGCAGGCAGCATCGATGTCAACTCGGAATTCTTTACCGCCGGTGTGGCTCATCCTTACAATGCCGAATACAAGTACATCGGTGTGGCTCTGTGCTACGGTATCGATCCTATCGATGCTCCTGTGGCTGTTGAAAAGATTAAGGATGCCGCCAAGTATGTGGTATTCTCCAACAACGGCAAGCTCTTTGTCAATGTTGCCGAGAAGGCCCAGGCCGACATCTACCATATCAGTGGTGCCAAGGTGGCTTCCAAGGCTCTCACCGAAGGTTTGAACGAAATCGACAACCTGAGCAATGGTATGTATATCCTGAGCATCGATGGCCAGATGGTCAAGGTGCTGGTTCGATAACACAATAGCTTAGGCTACCATAAGGCAGGCCCGCGCTTTTTTGAGCGCGGGCCTGTTTTTTGTTTTTCACAGATGGCCAAGATTACGTAACTTTGTCCTTCTGTAATCTGTGAAATTCTCTCTGAATCAGCATCAAGAAAACAATAACTACTATGAAAAGGAAACTCCTGATTCTGGCTTTTGCCATGGCCGTGCTTGGTATGCAGGCCCAGTATGTATCTTCAGTGTGGAAGGCCGATATAGGCGGTGGAAAGTTCCAAAACCCCATCCTCTATGCCGACTATTCCGATCCCGATGTCTGCGCTGGCCCGGACGGTTACTACATGACGGCTTCGAGCTTCAACTGTGTGCCTGGTCTGCCCATTCTGTTTTCCACCGATTTGGTGAACTGGACCATTATCGCGCACGCGCTTCCCGTGCAGTACGACGAAGCGCACTTTACGCTTCCCCAGCATGGCAACGGCGTTTGGGCACCGGCCATCCGTTATCATAATGGAGAGTTTTACATCTATTGGGGCGACCCCGATTTCGGTATTTATATGATTAAGGCCCAAGACCCGCGCGGTGTTTGGAGCAAACCCGTCATGGTGAAGGCCGGCAAGGGCTACATCGATCCTTGTCCTTTCTGGGATGAAGACGGCAAGGCCTGGTTGTCGTTCGCTTTTGCAGGCAGCCGCCGTGGACTGAAGTCTGTTCTTTTGATGACCGAGATGAGCTATGACGGTTGCCAGGCGCTTGGCCAGGCCCGCATTATCTATGACGGACATCAGGACAATCCTACCATCGAAGGTACCAAGATGTACAAATACGATGGCCGTTATTATATCTTCTCGCCCGCCGGCGGTGTGGCTACCGGTTGGCAGGAAGTGTTGCGTGCCGATCATCCATGGGGTCCCTGGGAAGCCAAGACGGTGATGGCCCAAGGTAAGTCGCCCGTGAACGGCCCTCACCAAGGTGCTTGGGTGCGCACGAGCGAGGGTGAAGATTGGTTTATCCATTTCCAGGACGTCGGTGCTGTCGGCCGTCTGGTGCATTTGAATCCCATGATGTGGCGTGAAGACGGTTGGCCCGTCATCGGTGTGGACAAAGACGGTGATGGCGTGGGCGAACCGGTGACCAAATATCGCAAGCCCAAAGGTCTGAAGTCGGTGGTTTGCACACCGCAGGAAAGCGATGAATTCGACCAGGTTGATCTTGGTCTGCAATGGCAGTGGCACGGTAACGTACAGCCCGAATGGTATTACATCGATCCGCGAGACGGTGGCCGCATCCGCCTGTTTGCTGACGATTGGTACGAGCCCAAGCAGTCGCTGTGGGATGCCACCAACCTTTTGTTGCAGAAGATTCCCGCTCCCGATATGAAGGCTACCACGCTGGTGAAATTCGTTCCCAAATCGAGAACTGTCGGCGAACGCGGCGGTTTGCTGGTGATGGGCATGAATTATGCCGCCCTCAGCTTGGAACAAACCGCCGACGGCCTGGTACTGACCCAGCGTATCTGCCAAAAAGCCGACCGTGGCGGAAAGGAAACCGTGGTGGCCAGCCAAGCGATGGACAAGAACCAAATCTATATGCGTGTCGGTATCAAAGACGGCAAGCAATGCCAATTCTATTACAGCGAAGACGGCAAGAAATTCAAGGCTTTTGGCGAGCCTTTCGAGCTGCGTGAAGGTAAATGGATCGGTGCCAAGGTGGGCTTGTACTGCTCGCGTGCCAATTCTTCCAATGACAGTGGTTGGCTGGAGGCCGAAAACTTCATCATCGGTAAATAATGAAAAAGAGCACGCTGGTATACGCTTTTTCCGTTTTCTGGCTCCTGGCGGTGATAGTGATCAGCTATTTCACGCTACGCAGCTAGAAGGCGCGCAATCCTTTCCCCATCGAGTTTGACTATCGGCAGAAGGGTATGGACAGTTTGCATCTGTCGGTACCCGTGCCGGATGGCCTCTACGAGCTACAAGTGGTTTTGGGCCATCGCAAGGAGTCGGGTTTGACAACGGTGAAGGACGAGGCGCAGCACCTCTTCTTGGAAAATGTGTATACAGCTGCAGGCGAATATAGCGGCTATCGCTTTTGTGTGTTCAATCGGGACGCTTGTCTCCATTTGGAGTTTTCCGGCGCGCATCCACAGGTGGCCCAGGTGGTGATACGCCCGGCCAGGGCCGATGTACCGGTGCTCTTCCTCTGTGGAAATGCTGTGACCGCAGGCCGGCTCTTGCCCGTTTTTTTCAATTATAAGCTGTGTGTGGCCGATTTTGCCGAATCGGGCGAGACGGTCGCCAGTTTTAGCGCTGGCCATTGGCAGACAATCAAGTCGATGATAAGGCCCAGTGACTATTTGCTGTTGGACTTTGGCCCCGAAGACCCAAATCAGGCTGATACTTTGAAACAGTTGATGGAGGCCATCCGCGCCACCGGTGCGACACCCGTTTTGTCCACCTGTCAATCTGCCACTTGCTTGCTGGACGACTTGCATCGGACCGGCTCGCCACTGCTGTCGTTCTTGCGCGATGATGTAAAAGCCAGTACCCAATCTGACGAAAAATGAAGCACTGGAAACAACAGCTGTTTTGCGCCTTGGCCTGCCTCTGTGCCTTGACGGCCCAAGCCCAGTACTACCAGTCGGGCGAGGACCCGGCCAATTTGCGTTGGTCGCAATTGCGCGTGGGTAATTTCAATATCATCTATCCCAGCGGGCTGGATACGCTGGCCTATCATTACGCGGCCGAATTCCGGGATTACAGCGTCTATCCCGTGCAGGGCCTTGGCGTGAACCTACGCAAGAAGATAACACCCGTAGTGTTGCATGCCTATTCGGCCGAAGCCAATGCTATGGTGGCCTGGACACCGAGCCGTATGGAATTCTTTACCATACCCGCGCCCGGTCTTATCAGCAACCTGCCCTGGGCGCGCAGTCTGGTGCTGCACGAAACCCGCCATTTGGCGCAGATGTCGTCGATGAACCGTGGCTTTTTCCGCTTCTTGCACTTCTTTATCGGCGAACAATCGGAGGCCCTGGGTTCCGGCTATATGATGACCAACATCTTGAGTGAGGGTGATGCCGTGTGGTCGGAAACACGTTACAGTCATGGTGGCCGAGGCCGTCAGTCAGCCTTCCTTTTGCCCTACCGGGCTTACTTTGCCGATTCGGTGCGTTTTGTCTACGATAAATGGCGCTTCGGTTCGTACCGTCATTACATTCCCAATGTCTATGCCTTCGGTTATCTGAACTGGTCGGCCGGACAGGCGATGAATAAAGCCGCCCTGCCGCATGCCGAAACCTCCAATGCCGTGCTGGTGCGCGAACTCAACGACCATCCGCTCCTCAAATTTCGCGCCTATCGCCGGGCCTATGGCAGCCGTATGCCGCGTCTAAGCCGGCGCACGCAAGACTTTTATCGCGAGTATTGGCGGCCCGACAGCAGCGAGTACTTCGACCAGGCGCAGTCCTATCCCAAGTTGACAGGCAAGTATGACTACCGCGACTACAGTTCGCCCATACTGCTTGACGACGGTCGCATTGTCATGAAAAAGACTGCACTCTCCAAATCGTCACGACTGGTGGTCTTTGACCCCGAGACGCAAAAGATGCGCACCCTCTGTTTGCTGGGCAATGTAAGCTCTGCGGTCAAGGCCAGCAAAACGCATCTGTATTGGACGGAGCTTTTGCCCGACCCGCGCTGGGAACACCGCAGCTATTCGGTACTCTGCAGCTATCGCCTCAGCGATGGCCCCGGTCTGAGAGGCCCCAAGTATCTGAGCGGTCAAAGTATGTATTTTCAGCCTTCACCTACGCCCGACAACCGTTATATCGCCGTGCAGGAAGTTTCTGTCAATGGCAAAAGTGCGCTGGCGGTGCTGCGCGGTAGCGATTTGTTGCCACTGCTCAAGATTGATTTGCTGGGCTTTGACGAGTTGAAGGAGATGGTCTGGAATGGCGATTTCATCTATTATACGGTCTTGAGCGATGAAGGTATGCGTGTAGATGTGCTCGATACGCGCACGGGCAAGGTTCACAACTGTATGCCTACGCAAGAACGTCCCATTCGTCATCTGAGCTACCGCGATGGCTGTCTGTACTTCGATGCCGATTTCGATACCAGCTCGCAGATTTATTCCTACAACTTGAAAGACAAGCGTCTGCGCCAACTTACGCATGCGCGCTATTCGGCTTCATGGCCGCTGCCCACCGATTCGACCTTGTATTTTGTGGACTATTCGCGCGCCGGTAACATTTTGGCTTCTATCGCCTGGGATAATTTGTCTCCACAACAGAAGTCCCTTGGCGAATACGAACCCTTCTTGATAGACGAACTCTTGGCGGACGAACAATATGCCGCCCCCGCTTCGGACAGCCCTTGGGGCCTTGCCATGCCCGACACTTTGCCCCGGCCACGGCATTTCCGCAAGTTGCTTCATGCCTTTAGAATTCATTCGTGGTTGCCGTATTATACCGAATCTGACGACAATATCAGCTTCGATATGACGCAGTATTATTCTTCCTTGCTGCCGGGAATTTCGCTGCTTACGCAAAACGATTTGGGAACGGTTTATGGTAAATTCGCCTATGCTTACAATCGCGACAAACTAAGCGGTAAGGACTATCACAGCGGGCATATGCAGCTTACCGTCAACAGCAACTATCCCAGTTTCAGCCTAAGCGTCGACTATAACGAAAAGACCAATTACAGCACCCGTTTCTTGAACGATTCGTTGATTTACACTCATGCGCATCCATCCTTAAGGGCCCGGCTGCTTTGCAGTATTCCTTTGTCGTTCAGATACAGCGCCTGGACCTTCAATTTCTTGCCCTCCATGCAATGGGAACTCGACAATTCACGCTGGTACTCTGCCAAATCGCAGCGCTACCGCAGCAAGTCGTTCCTATATTGGCAGACCCAGGCTTCCGTCTCGCAGACTAGGGCTACGCGCGATATCAAGTCGCCCCTGTACGCGGGTCTGCGTCTGGCTTTCCTGCATCCGACTGCCTCTGAACGCTACTATGCCTATCAAGGTATGGTGACAGCCTACGGCGGCTTGCAGTTGGGTCTGATTCCCAACGACGGGCTTGCCTATAAGTTTACGCACCATCATTACTACGCCAATGCTTCTACCCGTTATATGGTGCTGCCGTTTATGTCCTCAAGAGGTTTTTCTTCGGTGGTGGCTGAGGTGATGAACTATCATACCGTCGACTATTGTTTCCCGGTAAACGTTGAGTTCTCGTTGCCTTATCTGCTGTATGTCAAACGGCTGGAAACCAATCTGTTTGGTGAGATGCTCTATGCTTCCCGCCCGCTTCATACTACCGATGAGCAGGTTTCCTACAAGGCGGCCGGTGTGGAACTGAGCTTTGTGATGGTGCCACTTCGTTTGGATATGGAAATGAACATCGGTTTGCGTGCCACTTACAGCCAAGTACCCGATGCCAGTGGGGTGGAAATGATAGTGGGCACGTCGTTCTGAGGTATAGCCGGCCGCGCAGCGGCCGGCTATGCCCTGCTACAGATAAGGGTTTTCCTTCTTCTCCCAGCCGATGCTGGTAGCAGGTCCGTGTCCGCAATATACCTGACAGTCATCGGGTAGGTTCAGCAATTGCCGGTGTATGCTGTCGATAAGTTGCGCATAGTCGCCACCGTCCATGTCGGTGCGGCCGATACTGCCGGCAAACAGGGCATCGCCCGAAAATACAGCCTTGGCTTCGGGGAAATAATAGGCCAGACTGCCTTGTGAATGGCCGGGTATCTCCAAAACCTCGGCTTGCAAGCCCTCATCGCTGAGTGTGTCGCCTTGGTAAAGGTGCTGTAAGTCGTTGGCTTTAATGGTTTGTGGGGCCGCGCCGAACCAGGCGGCATAAGAATGGTAGGCTTCCAACCAGGGCTCATCACCTTTATGCCCGTAAATGGGGCATTGAAATGTTTCTACGGCCATCTTGGCTCCGAAAATATGGTCAAAGTGCAGATGCGTGCAGAGTATTTTCTTCACTTGCAACTGCTCGCTTTGCAGAAATCGCTTTACTTCGCGCACTTCGTCTTCGTTGCAGAACGAAGGGTCGATTATCCAAGCCCGGGCTTGCCCGCCGTGTTCATTATCGCCATACACCACATAGCAATGCGTGGCCAGCGGATTAAAAGAAAAACATTTGATTTTCATATCGTTTTTGGCTGCAATTTGGAGACGATTTTCCTTTTATCGCGTGAGAAAAATGTTAAAATTACCTTGATATGAACTCAGAGTGTCGAAATTACACGCTGAGTTAATAATCATTTGCGCAAAAAACACATTTGTATGTATAATTTAAGTAACTTTGTCTGTCTAATATCAAATTATTCAAAATGGAAGATATTGTAAAGAGTATAGGACTTAAATTGAGGACCGTAAGAATGAGGCTGGGTTTGTCCCAGCAAAATGTTGCCGATGACCTTGGAATCTCCGCTACCGCTTTCTCCAAAATCGAAAACGGCAAAACTAATATATCAGTCAGACGTCTTTATCAGATATCCATCTATTATCACATTTTCATGTCAGACCTCTTCGACCCTAGGCGAGAAATCCCCAGATGGCTCGATCAGGTAGATGATCTCACGGATGAGGCGCATGAATACCTGAATCGCTATGTGGCAGGGCTTTTGAACGATGCCAACCGTCAGCGCGAGAGGGGTAAATAGACGATTTTTTTTGTACTGAAATATGCTTCCTCGAAATAGTCTGAAAGCGGGCTCTGCAGCGCCTGCCGCTTGAATGTGTCCAATTCGCCCGACAGTTCTCCACCCTTTAGGCATATAATGCCGTTGGGCAAGGCGTTGTGCTGTTGGCGCGCGATGTTCTTGCGGCAAAGACGTGCCAAGTCGGGCAACGGCATAACGGCACGGCTCACGACAAAATCCACCTCTTCTTTTTCGTCCTCCACCCGTTCGTGGCGCAGGCGCACGTTCTGCAACCCGATTTGGCGGGCGATGTCTTCGGCTGCACGCAGTTTTTTGCCGATGCTGTCTACCAACAGAAAATGGCAGTCGGGAAACATAATGGCCAAAGGAATGCCGGGAAAGCCGCCACCGGTGCCTACATCCATAATGCTGCTGCCAGGCTTGAAGCGCAGAAACTTGGCGATGGCCAGCGAATGTAGGATGTGATGTTCGTACAGGCAGTCGATATCCTTGCGCGAGATAAGGTTTATCTTGGCGTTCCAATCGCGGTAAAGACCGTCCAGGGCGGCAAACTGCTCTTTTTGCCCGGGTGTCAGGTCGCTGAAATATTTCTCAATGATTTGCATAACAAGGTGCTATTGCGTTCCCTAGGGATTATTTCCAGTCGATGGGGCTGAGGCCCTGCTGTTGCAGCCAAGCGTTGGCCTGACTGAAGTGATGATTGCCGAAGAAACCTCGGTAGGCCGATAGGGGCGATGGATGCACCGATTTGAGAATCAGGTGCTTGGAAGTGTCGATAAGCTCGGCCTTGCGCTGGGCGTAGCTACCCCAAAGCATAAAGACCAGTCCTTGGCGTTGGGCCGAGAGAGCCGAGATAACCGCATCGGTGAACTGTTCCCAGCCATGGTTCTGGTGCGAGCCGGCAGCGTGTGCGCGCACGCTCAGAGTAGCGTTGAGCAACAGTACGCCTTGCCTGGCCCAGCGCTCCAGATTGCCGTTGCGTTCAGGAACGATACCCAGGTCGTTTTCTATTTCCTTAAAGATGTTCTGCAGCGAAGGCGGCAGGTCTGTACCCTCGGGTACCGAGAAACTGAGCCCTTGTGCCTGTCCCGGTTCATGATAGGGATCCTGGCCCAGAATGACCACTTTTACCTGTTCGAAGGGACAAAGCTCGAAGGCATTAAAAATGAGCCGAGCGGGTGGATACACCGTCTGGGTGGCGTACTCCTGACGCACAAAGCCGGCGAGCCGGGCAAAGTAGTCCTGGTCGAACTGCTCTTGAAGCACCGCTTTCCACGAAGGATGTATCCTGACTTCCATTAAATAAGGTTGATGCCGTTTTCCTGACAAGTGCGTCGCATATCGTCGGGCCAGATGCTGGCTTGGATTTCGCCGATGTGCGCCTTGCGCAGCAAGAGCATGCACAGACGCGACTGGCCGATACCGCCGCCGATGCTTAAAGGCAGTTCTCCACGTAGCAAGCACTGGTGAAAATACAATTGGCTGCGTTCGGTGGTGTGGCTCAATTCCAGCTGGCGCAACAGGGCTTCTTTGTCCACACGGATACCCATGGACGATAGTTCGAAAGCTTGGCCCAGCACCTCGTTCCAGATAAGGATATCACCGTTAAGACCGGGCAGTCCGTTTTCGCCTATGGTGCTCCAGTCGTCGTAGTCGGAGGCGCGCATATCGTGTTTCTGTCCGTCGCCCAAGTCGCAGCCGATGCCCATCACAAAAACAGCGCCGTATTGCTTGGTGATTTTGTCTTCCCTTTGTTTGGGTGTCAAATCGGGGTACAAGCGGCGCAGCTCTTCTGCATGGATGAAATGGATTTCCTCGGGAAGCGATGGTTTGATGCCGAACTGCTCGTACACCACATATTCTGTCTGGCGTAACGCACCGTAAATTCGGCGCACCACCGACTGCAGGAAGGCAATGTTGCGGTTTTCCTTGGCGATGACAGCTTCCCAGTCCCATTGGTCTACGTAGAGCGAGTGCAGGTTGTCCTCTTGGTAAGCGCCCAAGTTGTCTGCGTCCACGGCCGGGCGCAGATAGTTGTTGCT
>CAYRHC010000036.1:0-11502 GCA_964423935.1 uncultured Bacteroidales bacterium
AACGGTGCAACTGCGACACAATGACACGTTCTGCACCATTGATAACGAAAGTCCCTTTGGGAGTCATATAAGGGATAGCACCCAGATAGACATCCTGCACTTTGGTTTCGAAGTCTTCGTGGTCGGGGTCGGTGCAGTATAGTTTTAATTTGGCCTTCAAAGGCACACAATAGGTCAGACCGCGTTCGATGCATTCTTCGAGCGAATAGCGCGGCGGATCTATATAATAGTCCAGGAATTCGAGTACAAAATTGTTTCGGGTATCAGTTATAGGGAAGTTTTCGGCGAATACCTTGTACAATCCTTCGTTCTTTCTTTTTTCAGGAGGTGTATCTAATTGTAAGAAGTCTTGAAACGACTTCAATTGCACTTCAAGGAAGTCCGGATAAGCAATAGGACTCTGAATAGATGCAAAATTTACTCTTTGCTGTTGGGTAGTTGAAGACATTTATCGAGGGATTTGAATCATACTATAGAATATAGACACAAAAAGGCATAGAATCCCCACCACGGGGATTCTAAGCCAATGCACCTGATTTACAGGTGAGTAACTTTTATTTAAGTTCGATTTCTGCGCCTGCTTCTTCCAAAGCTTTCTTCAAAGCTTCAGCTTCTTCCTTACCGGCACCTTCCTTGATGGTTGAAGGAGCGGCATCTACCAAATCCTTAGCTTCTTTCAAGCCGAGACCACAAGATTCCTTAACAGCCTTTACAACTGCCAACTTAGCAGCACCAGCCGACTTCAAAACAACGTCGAAAGAAGTCTTTTCAGCGGGAGCGGCTTCAGCAGCACCACCGGCAGCGGGACCGGCAACTGCAACAGCAGCAGCGGCGGGTTCGATACCATATTCTTCTTTCAGGATTGCAGCAAGTTCGTTAACTTCCTTAACGGTCAAATTTACTAATTGTTCAGCAAAAGCTTTCAAATCTGCCATTGTCGTAATGTATTAAATAGTTTTTAAAAATTTTGTTTTGTTGATTTTGTAGGTCTAAGCTACTTTTCTCTTTCGCCGAGAGTCTTCAAAACACCATGCAGTGTTTGACCTCCGCTCTGGAGTGCAGAAACCACGTTTTTGGCCGGTGACTGCAACAGGGCAATAACGTCTGCGATAAGATCGTTCTTGCTCTTGACATGCACCAAAGTTTCCAACTGGTCGGGACCAATGTAGAAGCATTCCTCTACACAAGCGGCCTTCAATGCGGGGATACCGGAATCCTTGCCCACTTCCTTGATCAGCTTGGCAGGAACGTTGCCCGTGTTGCAGAACATCAAGGCAGTGTTACCTTTCAAAACAGGATACAAAGCGGAATAATCGGCTTCGAGGCTATCCAGAGCCTTGATAAGAAGGGTGTTCTTAACGACAACCAACTTGATGCCGTCGTTGAAGCAACGTCTTCTCAGAGCGCTTGTATTTTCAGAATTCAATGCAGTAATATCGGTCACATAGAAGTGGCTGTATTCCTGTACCAAAGATGCGATAGACGCAATAACAACGCTTTTATCTTCCTTCTTCATAATCTTTAAATTTATTCATCAATGCTCTTTGGGTCAACTTTGATACCGCGGCTCATTGTAGTAGAAAGATAAATGCTCTTGATATATGTACCTTTGGAAACGGCAGGCTTGAGCTTAATCAAGGTCTGGATGAATTTCTTGGCATTGCCGAAAATCTGCTCGGGCGTAAAGGAAATCTTACCGATAGAGGCATGTACAATACCCGATTTATCAACCTTGAAGTCGATCTTACCTTGTTTTACTTCGCGAATAGCTTTACCAATTTCCATGGTTACAGTACCACTCTTGGGGTTAGGCATCAAGCCTCTGGGACCCAAGACACGTCCTAAAGCACCAATTTTACCCATGATGGAAGGCATAGTGATGATTACATCCACATCCGTCCAACCGCCTTTGATCTTTTCGATATACTCGTCAAGACCTACATAATCAGCTCCGGCTTCTTTAGCTTCAGCTTCTTTATCCGGAGTACATAATGCCAACACGCGGACCTGCTTGCCTGTGCCGTTAGGCAACGAAACAACGCCACGTACCATCTGGTTAGCCTTTCTTGGGTCAACACCAAGGCGAACATCCACGTCGACGGAAGCATCGAATTTGGTGAAAGTGATTTCTTTCAGCAAAGCAGAAGCCTCGTTGAGCGTATATGTCTTACCCACCTCAATCTTCTCCAAAGCCAACTTTTGATTTTTTGTCAATTTGCTCATGTCAGTCGAAGTTTTTAGTTGTTAGTGGGAAATTCACCTTGTACCGTAATACCCATACTTCTAGCTGTACCGGCTACCAATTTCATGGCAGATTCCAGCGTGAAGCAGTTAAGGTCAGCCATCTTGTCTTCGGCAATCGCCTTCACCTGATCCCAAGTAACAGTAGCCACCTTCTTACGGTTAGGCTCTGCAGAACCAGACTTTACCTTGGCAGCTTCCAGCAACTGTACGGCAGCTGGAGGAGTCTTGACAACGAAGTCGAAAGACTTGTCTGTGTAGTACGTAATAACTACAGGTAAAACCTTACCGGCTTTTTCCTGAGTTCTGGCATTGAATTGCTTGCAAAAGTCCATGATGTTCACACCCTTAGAACCCAAAGCGGGACCTACTGGCGGAGCGGGGTTTGCAGCCCCACCCTTGATCTGCAATTTAATTTGTCCGGCAATTTCTTTAGCCATTTTTTCTAATTTTAAAAATTTGTGGATTGTGTGTCGGAAAGAAAACCCGCTCGTAACCGCAGACTACTCTTTCTCTACTTGCATGAAACCCAATTCGAGCGGAGTCTTACGCCCGAAAATTTTAACCATAACTTTCAGTTTCTTCTTTTCAGTATTCACCTCTTCTACGACGCCGCTGAAGCCGCTGAAAGGACCATAGTTCACCTTGACGCTTTCGCCGACATAGTAAACGATGTTCATGTCTTCGGCCGACTCCTGGAGTTCGTCTACACGACCCAGAATGCGGTTCATTTCAGAAGTGTGAACTACCTGAGGCGCATCCGTACCGCCCAAAAATCCGAGGACGTTGGGTACGTTGCGGAGCACATGAGGCACTTCACCCACCAACTCGGCTTCTACCAACACATAGCCGGGCAGGTAGGGCCTTTCTTTAAGCACCTTCTTGCCGTTGGCACGTTGCTGATAGACCTTCTCGGTGGGAATCAAAACTTGACTTACATGCTTTCCAAGAGAAGTATTGGCGATAGCTTGATCGATATACTCCTTCACCTTGGACTCCTTACCACTAATGGCACGCAGAACGTACCAATTCTTAGATGTTTCGGACATGGTGCAAATCAAATTTTAGAGAACCTTGTAAATGAAGGTCATCAGATTTTCGAAACCCAAATCAATGACAAACACAATCAGCGCAATCACCAAGGAAGCAGTTAATACGACAACTGCGCTATTGGTCAACTCGGAAGCAGTAGGCCATGAAACCTTGTGCACGAGTTCGTTGTAAGACTCGGTAATAAAAGTTCCGATTTTTTTAAAAAACTTCTTCATTATGGTTTGGTTTGTTTGCACGGGAAGAGAGGCTCGAACTCCCGACACCTGGTTTTGGAGACCAGTGCTCTACCAACTGAGCTATTCCCGTATAGTAGAAGAGCCTCCATAAGGGGCTCTTCTATACATATTGTTAACTAAGGATTAGTCGAGCAATTTGGTAATCTGACCGGAACCTACGGTACGGCCGCCTTCACGGATGGCGAAACGCAAACCTTCGCTGCAAGCTACGGGGTAAATCAACTCAACCTTGATTTCCAAGTTATCACCAGGCATTACCATTTCAGTACCTTCGGGCAAAGAAATTTCACCGGTAACATCCAAGGTACGGATGTAGAACTGAGGACGATACTTGTTGTGGAAAGGAGTGTGACGGCCACCTTCCTTCTGGGTCAGGATATAAACCGATGCCATGAAAGAGGTGTGAGGAGTAACCTGTCCGGGATGGGTGATAACCATACCACGCTTGATTTGGTCTTTATCGATACCACGGAGCAGCAAACCTACGTTATCGCCGGCTTCACCTTGGTCAAGAATCTTGCGGAACATTTCAACACCGGTAACAACTGATTTCAGTTTTTCAGCGCCCAAACCGATGATTTGAACTTCGTCGCCGGTCTTGATGATACCGGTTTCGATACGGCCGGTAGCAACAGTACCACGACCGGTGATAGAGAAGACGTCTTCGATAGGCATCAAGAAAGGCTTGTCGGTAGCACGTACAGGCAGGTCAATCCAGTTGTCAACGGCATCCATAAGTTCCATGATCTTGTCTTCCCACTTGGCTTCACCGTTCAAGGCACCCAAGGCAGAACCACGGATGAAAGGAGTGTTGTCAGCGTCGAAGTTGTAAGAATCCAACAGGTCACGCATTTCCATTTCAACAAGGTCGAGCATTTCGGGGTCGTCCACCATATCGCACTTGTTCATGAAAACAACCAACTTGGGAACGTTTACCTGACGAGCCAAAAGGATGTGTTCACGAGTCTGGGGCATAGGACCGTCGGTAGCGGCTACAACGATGATAGCGCCGTCCATCTGGGCAGCACCGGTAACCATGTTCTTAACGTAGTCGGCGTGGCCCGGGCAGTCAACGTGAGCGTAGTGACGCTTGGCGGTTTCGTACTCGATGTGAGCGGTGTTGATCGTAATACCACGTTCCTTCTCTTCAGGAGCGTTGTCGATCTGATCGAAAGACTTTACATCTTCGTTACCGAATCCCTTCTTGTGAAGAACCAAGGAGATAGCAGCGGTCAAAGTGGTCTTACCATGGTCAACGTGGCCGATGGTACCAATGTTAACGTGAGGTTTCGTTCTCACAAATTGTTCTTTTGCCATAATCGAAATCTTTTATAAAAGTTATTGAAAAAAAAGAGCCGGTGCCGAGAGTTGAACTCGGGACCTCTTCCTTACCAAGGAAGCGCTCTACCACTGAGCTACACAGGCAAAAATAAGAGCGGGAAACGGGACTCAAACCCGCGACCCTCAGCTTGGAAGGCTAATGCTCTATCAACTGAGCTATTCCCGCAATTTTACGTCGCGAATTTTATTGCGAATCTCGTATTTATTGGTGGGCAGTGATGGATTCGAACCACCGAAGGTAAAAACCAGCAGATTTACAGTCTGCCCCATTTGGCCACTCTGGTAACTGCCCTTTTCCGCGAACACTATCGCAGCCGTCCCGCCTGCGTTTGTATCTCGGCGAAACGGCTGCAAAGATAGAGCGTTTTTTTTATCTGCAAAAACTTTTAATCAAATTTTTTATTTGGTTCTGATTTTTTCCTTGAACTTGACAAGCTGCTTCTGAAGGGCGTCTACATCGCCGTCTATAGCCTCTTCGAAAGTGTCGCTCACCTTGGAGGCGAAAAGGTCTTGTCCAGCCACCGAGAGACGTATCTGGGCCTCTTTGTTGGCGGCCGTTTCAGGCTTGATTACCTTAAGCGAAACTTCGGCAACGATAATGCCGTCATAATACTGTTCCAATTTGGAGACTTTCTTGTTGATAAAAGCCTTCAGTGCTTCCGTTGCATTGAAATGCAGGTCTTGGATTCTGATTTCCATAGTAGTTTTCAATAATCTGCCCGGGGATGAGCTTGTTTATACACTTTTTTTAACTCTTCGAAAGTGGTATGGGTATACACTTCCGTTGCCGACAGGTTGGCGTGGCCCAAGAGTTCCTTCACCACATTCAGTTCCGCACCGTTGTTGAGCAAGGTGGTGGCAAAGGTGTGGCGCAGGACATGCGGGCTTTTCTTAGCCAGACTGCTGCATTGCGATAACCGGTCGTGCACCAGGCGGTATACCAGTTGCGGATACAGCGGCTTGCCGTTTTCGAGAATGAACAGCGCATCGGAGAAGACATAGGCGCCTTCGCACTGACGCTGCCATTCGGCGCGCAGCTGCAGATACTCCTGCAACATCGACTGCAAGGTTTTGCCAAAAGGAATCAGACGCTGCTTGTTGCGCTTCCCCTGTACACGCAGCAAACATGACGACATATCAACATCGGACAGAGCCAGTCCCATCAGCTCTGAGCGTCTCATTCCCGTCTGCAAAAACATTTCAATGACCAACTGGTTGCGTTTCCCGACAAATGACCCGGATTCTCGGGCTTCTTGAGCTTCTTCTTCCAAGAGGTTTTCCATTTCCTCTTTTTTCAAGAAAGACGGCAAGGGTTTGTGTACCTTGGGAGCTATCAACTTACGGCAGGGATTCTCCTTTACAAGCTTTCTCGACAAAAGAAAACGCCAATACGCCTTGAGCGACGAGAGCTTGCGGTTTACTGTGCGGGCACTCAGTCCCGACTCCATCAGGCGAAGCATCCACATGCGCATCATATCGACATCTGCACTGGAAAGATCGGTTATATCATATTCTTCCGACAAGAAGCGTGCGAAGTCGGCGAGGTCCTTCTGATAAGCAAGAACGGTATGAGAAGAATAATTCCTCTCATACCGCAGATATTGTATGAATTGCTCGACCATCTTCGTCGTTTTCCGTTATCGGCAACGAATATAGTGATGCAAATCTTTCAAAACAAATTTTTAAGGTGGAAAATTCCTTAATTATTGCAACAATTACACCTCCTGCACTTCAGGGTTAAACAACGGCCTTCTCAACGAGGGCTTATTCCTCGGACTTCTGGAGCTGCTGTACGTATACAGCCTTCATCTTCTGCTGGCGCTTGAGAACCGAAGGCTTGGTGAAAGCCTGTCTGTTTCTGAGTTCCTTTACAGTGCCGGTCTTTTCAAATTTGCGCTTGAATTTCTTCAAGGCTCTTTCGATGTTTTCTCCTTCTTTGATGGGTACGACAATCATAATTAATGTTTGGTTAATAGATAATGTAATCGTTGAATGCAATTGAATGTAATCGTTCGCGATTCGGGCTGCAAAGATAGAAAAGCCAATCGATTCCACAAAACTATTAATTGAAAAATTATGCAGATTTGCACAAAGCTTGTTAACTTTGAGGCCTCAAAGCCTAGCATTTATGGAACAGATAAAGGAAAGACTGTCGCGCTTGCGGCTCTACATGAAGACCTACAGCATCGACCTGTGCATCGTGCCCACAGCCGATTATCACCAAAGTGAATATGTGGCCGAACACTTCAAATACCGCGCTTACCTGTCGGGGTTCAGCGGCAGTGCCGGCACCTTGGTCGTGACCGCCACCCAAGCCAAACTCTGGACCGATTCACGTTATTTCCTTCAAGCCGCACAACAGCTCGAAGGCAGCGGCATCGATTTGATGAAGATTCGCTGCGAGGGTTATCCCACGATGCTCGAATGGATAGCCGCCCAGGACATTCGCCGTATCGGCATCGATGCAGAAGTGTTTTCGGTACGCGAAGTGCAAGACCTGCAAGCTGCCATTGACGGCCGCGGCATACTGCTCGACACAGCTTTCAAATCGTACGATGCCGTCTGGAACGGACGCCCTGCCCTTCCCGACGCTCCGGCCTACCTGCTCGGTACGGAGGTCAGCGGCGAGAGTACACTAAGCAAACTTGAGCGGGTGCGACAAGCCATGCAACAGGCCGGAGCCGATTACTACCTGCTTGCCTCGCTCGACGAAATAGCCTGGTGTCTGAACCTGCGCGGCGAGGACATCGCTTACAATCCCTGCGCCCTGGCTTACGCCATCATCGGCAGTGAAGACTGCCACCTTTATATGCAAGAGGACAAACTCTCGGACGAGGATGTGGCCACGCTGGAGCAGTTCAAGGTTTACTTGCGTCCCTACGGACAATTCGCCCAAGATATCCGCGCCCTGAGTCCCGAAGCCAAAGTTTGCTTCGATGCCGACAAAATCAACTATCTTGTATACGAAAGCATCCCGCAAGCCTGCCTGCACCTGCCCGTCAATTCTATCATCAACCGCATGAAGGCCGTCAAGAACGCCACCGAACTGGCCGGCATCGACCGGGCCATGGTAAAGGACGGTATCTGCTTTGTGCGGTTCTGGAAAAAGATGGAAGATCTGCTCGACAGTGGTGTCCAGCCCGGTGAATACGACCTGGCCGAGTTGCTGGCCCAAGAACGGCTGCAACAACCGGCCTGCGTGGGCGAAAGCTTCGATGCCATCGTGGCTTACGGCGAAAACGCGGCCATCGTGCATTACACGCCCACGGCTCAGGCTCAGACCAAAGTTCACTACGGCAATATACTGCTCATCGACCACGGCGGCCAATACAACACCGACGGCACCACCGACATGACGCGCACTATCGCCCTTTATCGCCATCCCGAAGAGTTACCCGAAGACTACCTTCAAGACTACGCCGCTGTGCTGAAAGGCAATATCGCGCTGGCGCAGGCCGTTTTCCCGCAAGGCACTCGCGGCTGCCAACTGGATGTGCTGGCACGTCAGTTTATGTGGAAACTCGGTTGCAACTACGGTCACGGTACAGGTCACGGCATCGGCCATTTCTTGAACGTGCACGAAGGGCCACAAAGCATCCGCATGGAAGAAAATCCCGTGGAGCTTGAGGAGTCCATGATAATTTCCAACGAACCGGGCATCTACAAAACTGGGAAGTACGGCATTCGCTTGGAAACCATGATTGCCGTCGAAAAGGCTTTCGAAAGCGATTTCGGGCGGTTCCTGCGTTTTCGCACGCTCACCGTCTGTCCTTGGGACCTCATGTCTATCAAGACGGAATATTATACACGCGAGGAGCTGGACTACATCAACGATTATCACGCGATGGTGTATCGCACGCTGTCACCTTATTTAAATGATGAGGAATGTCGCTGGCTCCAGACCAAAACTCGATCCATTTCGTAATATATACCAAAAATTTATGGCATTAATAAAAGAAGTGAGGGGATTTACCCCCAAAATAGGCAAAAACTGCTTCCTGGCCGAAAACGCCAGCATTATCGGAGATGTTGTGATGGGCGACGGTTGCACCATCTGGTTTAACGCGGTATTGCGCGGAGATGTGAACTCGATACGGATAGGAAATAATGTGAATATCCAGGACGGTTCGGTGCTGCATACGCTTTATCAGAAGTCCACGATAGAAATAGGTGACAATGTGTCGGTGGGACATAATGTAACGATACATGGAGCCAAGATTGAGGATTTGGCGCTTATTGGCATGGGCGCGGTGGTGATGGACGATGCGGTTATCGGCAAGGGAGCCATTATTGCTGCAGGCGCGGTGGTACTGAAAAATACGATAGTGGAGCCGTACAGCATCTATGCGGGGGTTCCTGCCAAATTCGTCAAGAAGGTTGAGCCGGAGCAGACGGAAACCATCAACAAAAGAATCTCTGACAACTATCAGTTCTACGCAAGTTGGTATCAAGAATAAAACCAGTTCTTGTTGTTTGCCAATTTATTACTACTTTTGCGCCGTTTTTTGAGAAAGACGACCTTAAGTAGACACCGCATGCAGAAGAATTTAGTTATTGTAGAGTCACCGGCAAAAGCCAAAACCATAGAAGGATTTCTTGGAGAAGACTATAAGGTTTTATCGAGCTTCGGGCATATACGCGATTTGCAGAAAAAGGGCTTGGGCATTGATATAGACAATGGATTTCAGCCCCTATACGAGATTTCGTCCGACAAGACGAAATTGGTGAGTG
Source organism: uncultured Bacteroidales bacterium (assembly GCA_964423935.1). Classification (GTDB taxonomy): domain Bacteria; phylum Bacteroidota; class Bacteroidia; order Bacteroidales; family UBA1402; genus UBA1757. The sequence goes on from CAYRHC010000036.1 coordinate 9,603, forward strand.
ACTTGAAGAAAGCTGCCGCTGCGGCACAGACAGTGTGGCTCGCTTCCGATGAAGACCGCGAAGGAGAAGCTATCGCTTGGCATTTGTTCCAGGTACTCGGTCTGAAGGCCGACAAGACCAAACGCATCGTTTTTCACGAAATCACCAAGAATGCCATTACCGAAGCCATCAAGCATCCTCGGAATATCGACGAGAATCTGGTGAATGCCCAGCAGGCCCGCCGGGTACTGGACCGACTGGTTGGCTTCGAGGTATCGCCTATTCTGTGGAAACGCATCAAGCCGGCACTGTCGGCGGGCCGTGTGCAATCGGTAGCGGTACGGCTAATCGTGGAAAGAGAGCGCGAAATCCAGAGTTTTCAATCGGAGAGTTTTTATCGTCTGCAACTGTGTTTCAGCATTCCCGCCGAAGACGGGCAAACCGTTGAACTGACCGCCGACTATCCCGAGAAACTGTCGAGCAAAGAAGAGGCGCTGGCCTTGTTGGAAAGGCTGAAGAACGCTCATTTCAAAATTGATTCTGTCAGCGTCAAGACGGGCAAACGCTCGCCTGCCGCGCCGTTCACCACTCCCACCCTGCAACAGGAAGCCGCCCGCAAGCTGGGCTTTTCCATCAGCCAGACCATGAGATTGGCACAAAGTCTGTACGAATCGGGAAAAATCACCTACATCCGTACCGACTCGGTGCATCTGTCGAAACTGGCTTTGGCCGCCAGCCGCGAAACCATCAGCCAACTGCACGGCGAGGAATATTGCAAAACGCGCCAATATCAAACCAAGAGCAAAGGCGCCCAAGAGGCGCACGAAGCCATCCGCCCCGCTTATATCGACCGCCTTCAGATTGAAGGCAGCACTGCCGAAAAGCGCCTGTACGACCTTATTTGGAAACGCACCATCGCCTCGCAAATGGCCGATGCCCTTGTGGAGAAAACCAGCATCAATATCAGTTACGACGGCGGCAAGGAAATCTTCACTGCGGCGGGCGAAGTCATCACCTTCGACGGTTTTCTGAAGGTTTACGACAACACCGACAGCGCCGACGACATCAACACGGCAAGACTGCCAAAAGTCAAGAAGGGCCAAGAGCTGACTTTCCAAAAAGCCTCTGCCACCCAACGTTTCACCCAGAAGCCCGCACGCTACAACGAGGCTTCGCTGGTACATAAACTCGAAGAGCTGGGTATCGGACGCCCATCGACCTACGCACCTATCATCTCCACCATACAACAGCGCGAATATATCGTCAAAGCCAATCGCGAAGGCGAAAAACGCGACTATCAGCTGCTGGAGATGAACAAGAAATACCAAATCAGCGAAAAAACCAAGACCGAAACCTACGGCCAGGAGAAAGCCAAGCTCTTCCCCACCGACATCGGCATGGTGGTAAACGATTTCCTCACCGAGCATTTCGCCAACATCATGGACTACCACTTCACGGCCAATATCGAGAAGCAGTTCGATGAAGTGGCCGAAGGCAAGGAGCAGTGGCCGGAGCTGATGAACGGTTTCTACCAGGCTTTCCACCCATGTGTGGAGGAGGCCAACACCTACTCTAAAGAAAAGGTGGGTACGCGACTGTTGGGCCAAGACCCCGCAACGGGACGCCCGGTTTCCGTGCGCATCGGTCGTTTCGGTCCCATCGCTCAGATTGGCACCGCCGACGACAACGAAAAGCCCTTGTTCGCTTCGCTGCGCAAAGACCAACACATGGAAACGTTGACGCTTGAACAGGCACTCGACCTCTTTAAGCTGCCGCGTCAGTTGGGCGATTTCGAAGACAAGGCCGTGGTGGTTGGCACCGGCCGTTTCGGTCCCTACATCCGTCACAACAGCAAGTTCGTTTCGCTGCCCAAAGACAAAGACCCGCTGAGCATATCGCTCGATGAAGCCATCGCACTTAT
>CAYRHC010000037.1:0-11015 GCA_964423935.1 uncultured Bacteroidales bacterium
CCTTTGGATATGCGCCGGTAAGTGTAGGAATTGGGAATATCATTGAAATCGCCGCAGACAATCACCGGATAAGGCGATTTCTCAATAATGCCCGCCACCACATCGGCCTGCATGGCACGCAGTGAGGCCGCCGGAGAGAGTTTACGGTTCAAGGCTGTGGCCACATGGCTAATGCTTTCCTTGTCGGGTTTATCGATGATATCCTTGTAGAGATGTTTGTCTTTCGAGGTGAGTTTGTTCGACTCCAAATGGTTGTTGATGACACGTATCACCTTGCCGTCTATCTGGATATCGCAATAGTAGCTGGCATTGTAGCGGCTCTTGTACTGAATACGGCTGCATTTCAAAATAGGATACTTCGAGAAGACCCACATACGGTTGCTATTATCGTCCGGCAAACTGCGATGGAAAGGGTAAACGGACAAAGCCTTCTGCACTGCATCTTTGGAAAGGTGGTTGGATTTTTGATTGTTGTTGCAAACAGTTTCCTGCAGACAGATGATATCCGCCTGCGACGAGCGAAGATATTCCAGCACCTTATTGGGCTTGTCTTTACTGTGAGGCTTCAAGCCGGAAAACTGCATCGTATTGTACGTGAGGATTTTGTACTCCTTGGTTGTCAACGGTGCCGCTTCCTCGCCAAGATGCACAGGGAACCACACCTTCTGCTCGGCCATGCAAAGAAGGATAGTCATCAAGGGAAACAGCATCCAGCCCTTCAGCCGCCAGACCCAATAGCCCAGACTCACCGTGTTGAGCAAGTACAGAAACGGCAACAGATAATTGGGATAGATGCCAATGCTGTGCTTTTCGGGGCTTATCAGCGTTAGTTTGGCCGACAACAGCAACAGCACGGCCAGGCCGACACTGACGGCAACCAGTACCGTATCGCGCAAGGTGCCCAAAAAAACGTGTTTTTTCTGCTTCTGTTTGGCCATATAACGAGCTTATTTTCGTCCCGATTCAAAAAGGAAACGTTTTTCTTCGTCCGTCAAGCTGTCGTAACCGGAGGCCTTCACCTTGTCCAAAATAGCATCCACCCTATCGCTGTCGGCCTTGCGGCGATCTCGATAAGCTTGGTCACTGTTCGACTGTTCACGGCTGGGACGATGATAGGTCTTACTTTGAGCACTTTGACGTTGTTTGAAAATCTTGTCGAAAAAGGAGGGCCGGCCACTCAGACGGTACTGACCCTTGGTCCAATACAAACCGACGCAGAGGCCGAAGAGCGCACCACCCAAATGAGACAGACTGCCGCCGCCGTTGTCACCCGTCAAGCCGAGCAAATCGATAACCACCATGGCCACTACCAACCACTTCATCTTGAGGCGGCCGAACATAAACAGATTAATCTCTTCATCGGGCTGGTAGAAGGCCTGCGCCAGCGTGAGCGACAGAATGGCAGCCGAAGAACCGGCCAAAAGGCTGAAATCGGCCATCGGCTGATAATAAGCCAGCAGGTTATAGCCCAAGAGATAGACTACAGCACCGGCAACGCCACCGCCGAAATAGGCCGTCAAGAACTGTCTCGTACCGAAATAGCGCAAAAACAGCCGCCCGAAAAAATACAGCCACAGCATATTGAAGAACAAGTGCATCAGCCCATTATGCACGAACATATAACTCAGCAGTGTCCAAGGGCGACGAAGCAACATCGGCAGCGAAGCCGGCAATTCCAGCAGACGTGCAAAGAATCCCGTACTTACCCCAAACAGTCGGCACAGTACGATAACCAAGGCCTGCACAACAAACACGGCCACATTGATGTATATTATCTTGTCGACAACAGTACCCTGTTTATATCTTGTTTTCAAGTTATCCCAAAAAGAATCCATTTCCTATGCCTTTTTTCTTCCAATATCTGATAAGGAACCATCCAAAAATCATGCCACCTAAATGCGCGAAATGGGCCACGTTGTCGCCTGTAAAGTTCGAAACGCCGGCAAAAAGTTCTATCAAGCCATACCCGATAACCATCCATTTCGCCTTGATGGGTACAGGTATAAACATAATATATAATGGTGCGTTGGGGAAGAGCATACCAAAACCGAGCAAAATACCGAAAACAGCACCCGAAGCGCCTACTGTCAGCATGCCGTTGAGCAGTTCCGCTTTTGCACGTAGCACCGCTTGGGACGAATACTGCACACCTTGTTGTATTTGCCAATACTCGCCCAAACAGCCAATCTCTCCCGTGAGCAGGTAATTGTCGACATCTCTTAGGAAGGGCTGCATATCAATATACCAAGTGAGTTGCTGCACCAAAGCCGCACCGATACCCGTCACCATATAAAATACCAAGAAACGCTTGGGACCCCAGACTTGTTCGAGTACGCGACCGAACATATACACGGCAAACATGTTGAAAAACACATGCGAGAAACTGCCGCGATCGTGCATGAACATATAAGTGACCAGCTGATGTATCTTAAAGTCGTCCGACAAGATGAAATGCAGGCCGAGGAACTGTTGTAGGGAAGGATACAACACGGAGGCCAGCCACAGTATCAGATTGATAATGACAAGGTTTTTGGTTACAGGCGGTATAGAAGCCAGAAAGCGGTTTCCACTCAGATTTAGCGACATCGGTTCAGAATTTATGTCGCAAAGATAGCAATCGACAAGAAGATTTCTGACAAAAAGACCGGTGATTTTCGGTTTCTCACCCAAGGAATGCTATAAGTTATTCTATCATAACAAGATACCTTTTTATTCATTTTTTAACAATTTGTAGGATTTTCATCGTTTTTTTCTGTAAAAGCTTTGATAAATAGAAACTTTGCATTTATTTTTGCGCCAAGGATTTTATTTATCAACACTTAATTACAATCATTATGAACAAAACTGAACTTATCAACGCTATTGCCGAGAAAGCAGGCTTGAGCAAGGCTGATGCCAAGAAGGCTTTGGACGCTTTCATTTGCAGTGTAGAATGTACCCTCGCCAAGGGTGACAAGCTGACCCTCGTTGGTTTCGGTACTTTCGCCGTAGCTGAAAAGGCCGCCCGCACGGGTATCAACCCCGCCACCAAGGCTGCCATCAATATTCCTGCAAAGAAGGTCGTTAAATTCAAGGCTGGTGCCGAATTGGCTGCCAAGGTTAAATAAGCGACGCCCTTATTTGAAAAACAAGAGACCGGATACCGATTCGGTCTCTTTGTTTTTTTGTTGTCTGTACACGCATTTTCCACTACTTTTGCGATAATTAAAAACAACGCACACATGAATATTTCAAGCCTTTTATCCGAGAAAGTAAAAGCCTGTCTGTCTGAACTCTATCAATTCGAAGCACCCGAAAGCGCGCTGCAACTGCAAAAGACCAAGAAAGAATTCGAAGGGGACTTCACCCTTGTCGTTTTCCCCTTTGTCAAGGCAGCCCGTAAAAAGCCCGCCGAAGTGGCCCAAGAAATGGGTGAATGGCTGCAAAGCCACACTACTGAAATCAGCGGATTCAACGTTATCCAAGGCTTCCTAAACTTGAGTATCGCAGCCGAGTACTGGATGAATTGCTTGAACAACATCGCTTCCACCGACAATTTCGGTTTCAAAAAGCCCGATGAAAACGCCCGTTTGGTGATGATAGAATACTCTTCGCCCAACACCAACAAGCCCCTGCACCTCGGGCATGTGCGCAACAACCTGCTGGGGTTCAGTCTGAGCCGCATTCTGGAAGCAAACGGCAACAAAGTGGTCAAGACCAACATCGTCAACGACCGCGGCATACACATCTGCAAATCGATGCTGGCTTGGCAGAAATGGTTCGATGGAGCCACGCCCGAAAGTTCCGGCAAAAAGGGCGATCACCTGGTGGGCGACTGCTACGTTGCTTTCGACAAACACTACAAGGAAGAAGTGAAAGGTTTGCTGCCCACCGACTACGACAGTCTCGATGAAAAGGGCAAGGAAGAAGCCAAGGCCAAAGCCGAGGCCGCTTCTCCACTGATGGCCGAAGCCCACGCCATGCTGCGCGACTGGGAAGCCGGCAAGCCAGAAGTGCGCGAGCTTTGGAAGATGATGAATTCTTGGGTTTATGCCGGTTTCGATGAAACCTACCGCACGCTGGGTGTCAGCTTCGACAAGATTTATTACGAATCGGACACCTACCTTTTGGGCAAGGAAAAAGTAATGGAAGGGTTGGAGAAAGGGCTTTTTTTCCGCAAAGAGGATGGTTCGGTCTGGGCCGACCTCAGCGACGAAGGCCTCGACCAGAAGGTTTTGCTCCGCAGCGACGGCACTTCGGTGTACATGACCCAAGACATCGGCACAGCCAACCTGCGCTTCAAGGAGTATCCCATCGATGAGATGATTTATGTGGTGGGCAACGAACAGAACTATCACTTCAAAGTGCTCTCCATTTTGCTCGACCGCCTCGGCTTCAAATGGGGCAAGAGCCTGGTACACTTCTCTTACGGTATGGTAGAATTGCCCGAAGGCAAGATGAAATCGCGAGAAGGCACCGTAGTGGATGCCGACGACTTGGTGGAAGAAATGGTGAACACCTCGCGCGAGACCTCGCAAGAATTGGGCAAGCTGGATGCCTGCAGCCCCGAAGAGGCCGATTCCATCGTAAGAATGGTAGGCTTAGGTGCCTTAAAATATTTTATTCTGAAGGTAGATCCCCGCAAGAACATGACCTTCAACCCCAAGGAATCTATCGATTTCAACGGTAATACCGGTCCGTTTATCCAATATGCCTACGCGCGTATCCAGTCCGTGCTGCGCAAGGCTGATGAACAAGGTATCGACTATAGCAGTCTGAGCAATAATCACAGCGAATTGTCTGAGAAGGAGCTTTCGCTTATTCTGCATGCCAACGATTTCCCCGACATCGTCAAACAAGCCGGTGATACCTACAGTCCCGCTGTCATCGCCAATTATATCTACGATTTGGTAAAGGAATACAACCAGTTCTACCACGATTATTCCATCCTGCGCGAAGAGAACGCTTCCTTGAAGGCTTTCCGACTGTTCCTTTCGCGCGAAATCGGGAATATCATCAAACGTGGCATGTTCCTGCTAGGTATTGACGTGCCCTCGAGAATGTAATCATCCTTAATCCTTGACGCATATGAAGATCTCCTTCCACGGTGCCACCCAGACGGTAACCGGATCCAAACATCTGATAAGCCTGGCCAACGGCAAGAACATCCTGCTCGACTGCGGCATGTATCAGGGTTTGGGTGCCGACACTATGCCGATGAACAACGATTTCGGCTTCAATCCTGCCGATGTGGACTACATGATACTCTCGCATGCCCATGTCGACCACAGCGGTCTTATCCCCAAACTGGTCAAGGAGGGCTTCAAGGGAAAAATCTTCTGTTCGGCAGCCACGATAGACCTTACCGAGATTCTGCTGAAGGATTCGGCCTACATTCAAGCGAACGATGTCAAGTTTATCAACAAGAAGCGGTTCCTGGAGGGCAAGCAACCCATTGAGCCCATGTACACCATCGACCATGTGATGGAAGCCTTGACTCGCTTCGTGGCCGTGCCTTACGAAACGCCCTATGCCATAGACGAAGACATCACCCTGCAGATTTTCGAAGCCGGACATATCCTCGGAGCCGTCACCAGCTACCTGAGCATCAAGGAGAACGGGAACGTTACCACCATCGCGTTCAGCGGCGACGTTGGCCGTTACGGCGACTATGTGCTGAAATCGCCCGCCACTTTCCCGCAGGCCGACTACATCATCATAGAGTCCACCTACGGCGACCGCCTGCACGACCGTGCCGACACGAACAGCGAGTTTCTGCGCGAGATGATTGTGCATACATGTTTGGACAAGAAAGGGAAGCTTATCATTCCGGCCTTCAGTGTGGGTCGCACCCAAGAATTGCTGTATGCGCTCAACGGCATGGAGCTTGACACCTGTCTTCCTCACGTCAAATATTATGTGGACAGTCCGCTCTCGACCTCGGCTACGGCGGTGGTCAAGCAGCATCCCGAATGCTTCAACCGTCACGTGCAGCGCATCATGAAATACGACAGCGATCCTTTCGATTTCAAGGGCTTGCATTATATCGAGGACAAACGTGAATCGCAAGCGCTGAACACCAGTAAGGAACCTTGCGTCATCATTTCCGCCTCGGGCATGGCCGAAGCCGGTCGCGTCAAACACCACATTGCCAACAACATAGAAGACCCCCGCACCACTATACTGATGGTGGGTTATTGCGAAAAGGAATCTTTGGGCGCTCGCTTGAAACGGCATCCAGAAACAGTACGCATTTTCGGACAAGAATTTCAGGTCAAGGCTGAAGTGGAGCAGATTAATTCAATGTCGGCTCACGCAGACTACAACGACCTTTGCCAGTACCTGGCCTGCCAAAATCCGGGCGAGGTAAAGAAAGTGTTTATTGTTCACGGCGAAGAAGAAGCGCAAATTGCCTTCCGCGACAGGCTGTTCAAGAAAGGCTTCAGCGATGTAGTGATTCCCCGTCATCACGAAGAAATCGGACTGGGATAGTTATTTTTCGAAGTGTAGGTCTTCCATACCGCAAATCTCGGTAGAAGTCTCGCCTATCCATCCCAAATACTGTTGCTGGGCTGTATACACCTTGACAAAGTGTATGGCCTCCAAAATATGTGGTCTGCCTTCGGCATCGACCGCCCAAGCGATATCGAAAAGGCTTCCGTCACTGTCGTTAGGAGCATTGTCGGCATAGCCCCAAGCGAAACCGGGATTGTAGTAGATTCCGCCATCGTTGTAGGCATTGCTTTCCAAACGACTGCCTTCAAAAACCAAAGAATCAGTCGTTTCCCATAAGGGATAGTAGGGCTGCAAATGATATTCGTTGCGGTAAACATAGCCGCTGTCACCCCGATTGTCGCGCCAAAGAACATCGGCCGTCAGGGAATCGGGACGGTAATACACACAACGGTAATGGTGCAGCGTGGTTGCGGCATCGTAGGCGCTTCCCTTCAGTTCGTACCAAGTATCATCGGGCAGGCCGTTGCCATTGTCATCGTGGGCCACCATAACAATGCCTGCTTCGGAGTTGTTGTGATAGGCATTGCCGTAAATCTTGAAATCGGCAGCGTCGGGCAGATTACGGACTGCATGGTCGAAGCCCACCACCACATAGCCTCCCCAAGCGCCCAACGACACCATACCGCTGTTGGTTGAGCCCACCAGCATCTGCCCGGCGCGTTCGAGTACAGTCGCTTGACCCTCTCCTTGCGTACACGAAGGGATAACATTCACAAACTGGCCTGGCGCCGGGCAGTACGCAAACACCTTGGCAATGAACGCACTGCCTTCTTCCTTTTCATCGGGAAGGTGATTATTGTTCCGTTCGCAGGCCAACAAGACCAGAACGGACAGCACACTTCCAAGGGTAAGACTGATATATCTTTGCATGTATATAGACAAAAAAAGCAACTTTTTGAGAGTTGCTTTATCGTTGGACTATGTGTGAAAAACGCTTATCCCAGATGAATTGCTTCTGAAGGACAAACTGATGCACAAGTTCCGCATTCGGTGCAAGCGTCCGGATCGATTTTGTAGATATCGCCTTCTGAAATGGCGCTAACGGGGCATTCATCGATACAAGTTCCGCATGCAACGCAATCTTCGCTAATAACGTAAGCCATAATTCAAATGTTTGTGGAGGAGACCTCCGGTTAGTAATGGTGCTGCAAAAATAGTCTTATTTTTTCGCTTCCAAGTTTTTTTTACAATAATTCTGAACTTTTTCCGTTATCCCCTAGAAGCTATTTTTGAGCCTCCGCAATATGAAATATCTACGCCATTTTACGATATCGCTGCTGTTGGTCTTCGGCTTGGGCCTTTTCGGCCTCCAGGCACAACAGCGACGACAATATCTGCAATATGAAGACCTGCGCCCTTATCATTTCGGGTTCCAGGTGGGGCTGCACACCCAAGACTTCCAGATAGTTCATACGGGCGCTACCGATGCCGATGGCAACCGCTGGTACGGCAATGTACCGGCATATTCGCCCGGATTCAGCGTGGGCGTTTTGGGCGATTACCGCATCAGCGAGTCTTTCAGCCTACGCCTAACACCCAGCATTCATTTCGGCTCCAAAAGCATCAATCTTTTTTCCGATGCCGACCTTAGCAAAACAGAGAGTGTCAATATCCGCTCCAACTACATTATGCTACCCTTGCTGATACGCTACCGGGGCGCACGGAGCGACAATTACCGACCCTATCTGGCCACTGGTTTTAGTATCGGCATCGATGCCGGCAAACGCAAGAACGAGGCAGTTGAATTGCAGACACTTAACACTTATTGGGAACTGGCCTTCGGCTGCGATTTGTATATGCCCTATTTTCGACTCGTACCGGAGCTCAAGCTCTGCATCGGTCTGGATGATGTTTTTCAACACGACCGTCAAGACGAAGCCAGCCAGGCATTTGTCAACTATACACGGGCTTTCGAAAAAATCACTTCGCGTCTGCTGGTGCTGTCGTTTCAGTTTGAATAGTCTGCATACGCAGCATCATCCCGGCCAACATAGCTGCCGTTTCGGTACGCAAGCGCATGGGTCCAAGGCTTAGCGTCTTGAATCCCAGCGTTTTGGCGAGCCGAACCTCTTCCAGCGAAAAATCCCCCTCGGGGCCAATCATCACCAGCGCATCCTGTCCTTGCAAATCCACCTTACCGATGAATTCGCGTGCGCCAGCCTCTTCTTGTCCGTAGCAATGACAAATAAAGCGATGCGTCTGCCGCTGTGTTTTCACGAACTCTTTAAAGGGGGCCAATTCCCCTATCAGCGGCAAAGTGGCGCGCTGCGATTGTTTCATGGCCGAAACGGCAATCTTCTGCAAACGTTCGGTATTCAGGGCTTTGCGTTCGCTATAGCGCGTCTGCAAAAAATAAATGGCATCCACTCCAGCCTCAGTAAGTTTTTCTACCAACCATTCCATACGGTCCATATTCTTGGTGGGAGCCACCGCCACACTTATTTGTGGAAGCAACGGTGCCTGCGGCAGGACCTCCTTTACTTCGAAAGCGCAACGTTTGGCGTTGGCATCGGCTATGATGGCGCGATAAAAGTTGCCACGACCGTCGCACAAACGGATTTCATCGCCTAGTTGAAGGCGGAGTACACGCACACAATGTCCAGATTCTTCAGGCGAGAGAAAAGAGGAATGTTCGATGTCGGGGGTATAGAAAATATTCATGTCAGAAAAATGCTGTTGATTAAGACTCTTAAAATCCACAAGTAACCACTAGTTCATACGTTGATACGGGCACAAAAAAAAGAGGAAGCATGTGATGCTTCCTCTTTAAAAGAAGATTATCTCCCGACAACCTCTCTTCATTAACCTTAAATCTAATACCATGAAAAACACGGCGCAAATGTAAGTTCTAATTTCTTCTTTGCCAAATATCGGCCAAAAAAAATCATATAAAGAGAGTAATAATTCACTAAATTAACATATTTTAAGGAAAATGGAGGCATATCCAGCCCGGGAGATGTCAAAAATATCCTGCCGGATTGAGGCTGTTTTTTTTACAGATTACCTAGTATCTGCCACAGCGTATCGTCCTTTGGGCAAGGGGCCGTAACATCTATCGGCTCTTTACTGACAGGATGTACAAACTGTATACGGCGGGCATGGAGCGAAATACCGCCATTGGAGTTGGAACGCGGGAACCCGTACTTGAGGTCGCCCTTGATAGGGCAACCCATAGCGGACAGTTGGCAACGAATCTGATGATGCCGCCCGGTCTTCAAATCAACTTCGAGCAAGGCATAGCGGTCGCTGGTGGAAAGTAGCCGGTACGACAGCACAGCTTTCTTGGTTCCGGGCCGCGGCTCGTTATAAACATAAGACTTGTTCTGCTTCTTGTTGCGCACAATATACTGTTCAAGCACAGCTGCATCCTGCGCAGGCCGGTCCTTGACAATAGCCCAGTAAGTCTTGTGAACTTCGCCGTTGCGGAACATCTCGTTAAGGCGCGTCAAGGCTTTGCTGGTCTTGGCAAACACCACAATGCCGCTCACGGGGCGGTCCAAGCGATGCGGGACACCCAGGAAGACATTACCTGGCTTGGCGTACTTTTCCTTGATATAGTTCTTGAGAGCCTCTTCCAAAGAAAGGTCGCCGGTCTTGTCAACTTGCACAATCTCGTTGTTGGTCTTGTTGACTATGATAATGTGGTTGTCTTCGTAAAGAATGGTCATTGCACGCAGTTTGACAAAAAAAAAGACCGTAATAAATACGGTCTGACACTTATGATTCGCTTTAGGGAATTAAGCCAATTTGTTGACAGCCTTGCTCAAGCCCGACTTAAGGTTGGCGGCTTTGTTCTTATGGATAATACCCTTCTTTGCCAAGCGATCCAACATTGAACTAACCTGAGGCAGCAAAGCTTCGGCTTCTGCCTTATCGGTAAGAGCACGCAATTTACGGACAGCATTACGGGCAGTCTTGGCATAATAGCGGTTGTTCAAACGTCTGGCCTGTGTCTGACGGATTCTCTTCAAAGATGATTTGTGGTTAGCCATTTCAAAAATGCTTTAAATAATTAAGTAGCCCATAGCGGAATCGAACCGTTCTTTCAAGAATGAAAATCTTGCGTCCTAACCGATAGACGAATGGGCCTTCCTATTCGCATCATTAGCCCACCTTACGCGGGTAATTTTGCGGGTGCAAAGATAGGCCAAAACTTTATACTACAAAAGTTTTTCGCTCATTTTTTTGTACATATTTATTTATTAGTACGCCAACTTATTGATTTTCAGCACACAAGATACTGTTGTATTTTTCATCATCGCGTAAGAATTCCAATGCTTTGGCAACAACATTATCCTCGCGCAGCATATATTCGTGCGCTCCCTTTTGATAATAGTAGCGCTTGATAATTTCAATCTCGACAAAACGTTGAATCTCAGGACGGAAGGTTTGTATGACGAAGTGGCTACCGAGTTCGAGGCGCTGGATGCCAAGCTCAACCAGGGTCTCGACCGTCATCTTGATTTTTTCCGTCCTGAGATTCAACGTTTTGTCGAGATTGAAATTATCAAGCGCTACTA
>CAYRHC010000038.1:0-10968 GCA_964423935.1 uncultured Bacteroidales bacterium
TGTTCTCAGTGAAATAGTTGCCACGCAAGGAACGCAATACCATTACAGCCATGCTTGGGTCGCTGAGCTGGACGGCCGGCCCGCAGCCGCCATGGTGGCGTACGACGGGGCCGCGTTGCCGCGGCTGCGGGCCAACACCCTTGCCATCGTGCACCGTTACCGGCCGCTGGAAATCAACTTCGACGAGACCCAGGCCGACGAATACTATCTCGATTCCATCGCTGTTTTGCCCGAATTTCGTGGCCAGGGTTTGGCATCTGCCCTTATCGGACATCTGAAGTCACAGCTGCGCGCTCAAAGCTACCCTATTCTTGGTCTTATCGTTGATGTTGACAACCCCACCGCCGAACGACTCTATACAGCTCTGGGCTTCAAGGCCTTCAATTACATGGATTTCTTCGGTCATCGCATGAAACACATGCAGTGCCAGCTAAGAGAACCTTTAGAAATATGACCCGTTTTCTTGATGACTTCGTTCCAGATATCATTGTCGCCCCTATAGCACTATATCAGAATTACCTCTCTTTTTGATGATGGTTCCTTTCACTCCATTTACTATTTTCGATGGAGCAAGAGTGACATATTCCGAACGACGCCCTTTAGTATCGCGCGAAAAAAATAGCATCGTTTCCCATTATCGCTTTTAGGGAAGGCTACAATTGTTGATGGTGTAACCGCTCATGCTTGTTGCTCAATATTGTTTACCACGCCCGAGAACAGGATTGTGTTTGTGGTTTCCTCAACTATCTCGAAAAGGAAAGGTTTGTTCACTCTCATCACTTTTGGTTGAGGCTTTTCGTCTGGTGGACAGCATCCATACTCAGCAATGAAGGTAAGAGCGGCTGCTTCAGTCCCATACTCGTCAACTTCGATTTTTACCTGCTGTGCGATGTCTGCTATTTGCAAACCTTCTATGCATTCAGGGATGATGTCTTTGGATTCAAGAAGGCACGATAATTCCATATCCTTGAGGATTTCTTTCACCTCTACCTTGTTGGAAACTTCAAAGCGAGGCAAAGACAACTTTACTTCTTCTCGTTCGGTATAAAATTTGTATTCGTCATTCCACATTTCTTCGAGCACATCACGGATGGTATGTTTGCCGATAGGAAGATAAATGCGCATGGCAAACTGTTTGTGGTTTGCGCTCATGCAAGTGTATGGTAATCTTACCGCTTGGTAAGCAGGAGTTTCTCGGTAGTCCATGAAACCTTGCCGGCGCATTGTCGGCACTTTCTTCTTTCCGTTTGTTCCATAGAACATGCGGTCGATGGTGTTGAAATCATCAAATTTATTCTCCCACCTGCCCTTGAAATACAGAATATCCACGATGAGAGCCAGCATAGATGCATCAATATCGGTGTCAAGATGCTGTATGAGGCCATGGCTTGCACTGCACACCTCCTCATCGATGAGTGCTTTCGTCTTTTCGTCAGAGAAATCCACCGCCTTGGTATAGACATTGAACGCAGACTGTGTCTTCGCGATAGCATTTTTCTTCACCTTCAAACCATCCTTATGCCACAACGTTGTCTGCTGTTCCAAAGTAGGAATGAGCGAAACGGGAGCACTTGGCTTGACGTTGGTAAAGTCACAGAGTCTATTTGCTTCATCAATGCTTATAACCTCACTTACAGCCATGTCGAGTATCTGCTTACGAATCTCCGGCGTGGTCCAATTGGCAAGTAGCACCAATACTGCTTGCAGACGTGTCGGTGACACGACTATATTCTTCTTGCCGTCGCCGTTCTCCATCAACAGACGCAGCACACGTCCACCGAAACGTGCCGAGCAATTCCAATACAGTCTGAATATCTCTTGAAGTTGAGTTACACAAACGCTCATACGCTAAAACATTTCAACAAATTTTGACAAATGTAATCAATTATTACGAATTCTGTTGGATTTCGGGTGAAGACTGTGGATTTATCGGCTGTTTTGCGTACCTTTCGGCTTAATTTGAAAGTTTACCCGGATTCTGTATTCTCAAACGACAAATCATCAAACAGCAGAGCCAAAGCATCGGCCATGCCGTGACGACAAGGCGCTGCTCAAGGACAAACTGAAGAAATTGATTGAGGAATTTAAGCAATATGAATCATAATTGTGCAGATAGAAACTGCACAATTTGTCCAGTTGTTGTCTGGACAAATACCTGAATAATGTCCAGCTGGACAGAATTGAAACGGGGCTGTAAGGATGTAAAACTTTCAGAGAATCCGATGTAGGATAAAGAAACTTAGCTGTGCTTCGCTTGTGGCTGTGACGGCTATACGATTCTGCTAGGCTAGCGGGCGGGCTGCTGCATCAGTTGACGGGTGTGGAGACGGGCCTCTTGCCAGCGTGGAAAGTAGATGTCCATCTGGCGGTAGAAGGCCGGGCTGTGGTTGGGTATCAATAAATGCGTCATTTCGTGCACCACCACATGCTCGATACACCAGTCGGGCAGCAAGAGCAGGTAGAGACTCAGACAAATTTTGCCCGTTTTGGGCTGGCAGCTACCCCAGCGACTTTTGCTGGCTCGGAACGAGAGCTGTTTGGGCGTCACGTTCATCAAGCTACTGTACTGGCGGATAAGCGGTTGCACGATGTTTAACAGCGCTTGCTTGGCCTTGGCTTTTTCGGCGGCAGTGTTGAGCGGCAGGCGGCTATAAAAGTCGTTTTGTTGCTCAATTCGGGCGTTCTGGCGGGCTTGGGCGCGCGCAATCCAAGTTTGGTTATTGCGGACGAAAGCCTCAATGCGCTGGCGGGAATAGCCCCAGGGCGCGGACACATGCAAACTGCCGTCTTTGGCCAGACGCATGGACAGACGCGATGTCTTTCTGTAGGTGATATGGACTTGTAGCGGCATAAACTCTCAAACCTTGTTGGGCTAACGGAGACAGTAATCTATAAAAATAAAAAAGCCTCTTAATCGAAGAATCAAGAAGCTAATATTTGGTGCCCAGAACAGGACTCGAACCTGCACGTCTCTCAACACTCGCACCTGAAACGAGCGCGTCTACCATTCCGCCACCTGGGCAACAAAGTTTGAAAGAAGTAAAGTACCCAGGATGAGACTCGAACTCACACGGACTAATGTCCACTACCCCCTCAAAGTAGCGTGTCTACCAATTCCACCACCTGGGTATTAAAACGAAACAGACATCCTGTCTTTACGTTGAGCGGAAAACGAGACTCGAACTCGCGACCCCGACCTTGGCAAGGTCGTGCTCTACCAACTGAGCTATTTCCGCAATGTTGTCGCTTTGCTTTAGCGGCCACAAAAGTACGACAAATTTTAAAACCCGCAAATTATTTCATCAATTTTTCGAAGGATACGGGAATTTTGCTTTCAAAACGCAGATTTTCGCCCGTAATGGGATGCGTGAACGACAGCTCGCAGGCATGCAGCGCCAAGCGGTTGATTTCGTTTTTGTGTCCGCCGTATTTAAGGTCGCCCGAAACCGGATAGCCGATACTGTTCATCTGTACGCGAATCTGATTCTTGCGCGTTGTATCCAGATTGAAGGCCACCAAACTGTACTGTTCGTTGCTGCGCAGCACCTGGTAATGCGTAACGGCTTTCAGACCGTCTTCGGGATTATTGCTGGCATAAACAATAAAGGCCTTGCTTTCCCATAGATACGAGGTGACAGTGCCTTTGCCGCTGCCATCGCCGGTAGTGAGTTGGCCTTCGAGCACGGCCACGAACTTGCGCTGGTTGACGGCATAACGCCAGTTGTTCTGCATCAGGGCTTGCACTTCGGGAGTTTTGGCGAATACCAGCAACCCTGAGCAGTCGCGATCGAGGCGTTGCACAACAAAGACCTTGTTGCCGGGCGACTTTTGCTTCACGTATTCACTGAGGATGGAATAGGCGGTCTTGGACTTTTCGCGGGGAGTGGCCACGGCCAGCAAACCGGCGGCTTTCTCTACCACCAGCAGAAAATTGTCTTCGTACACCACCTTAAGCTGCGGATGTTTGAGCATACGGCCGGACTTGTCCCAATGGATTTCCACCACGTCGTTTTTCTCCAGCGGATGGTCGAAGGCGCGTATCACGGTTTTGTTGACGGTAACTTGCTGATGTGCCAACAAGGATTTCACTGTGGTGCGCGACTGGTCCTTGAGCGAAGCCAGTAGAAATTCCAGCAACTGGCCTTTGGCTTGCGTAAAGGTGAAACTCGATATGCGGTTTTTGGGAGGCATTTTGCTCATAACGGAAATTTTGCGCGAATTTACGGCAATAGTTTGATATTTTCTGTACCTTCGCTTCTCATTTTACCGTTTTTCAAACCATGTTTTACAACCAAGAAGAAGGCCTCGACAGAGCAGGCATCAGAAACCTGCAGTGGCAACGTTTGCAAGCCACCTTGCGCCAATGTATGCAATCTCCGTTCTACCGTCAACGTTTCAAAGACGCACATATCAGTATAGAGGATATCACTTGCCTGGAAGATATCCGTAAGATTCCTTTTACCACCAAGGCTGATTTGCGGGCCAACTACCCTTTCGGTCTGGCTTGCGTACCGCTTGAAAAATGCGTGCGTCTGCACTCGTCGAGCGGCACCACGGGCAATCCCACCGTTATCTTGCACACGCAGCGCGACCTCGACCAATGGGCCAATGCAGTGGCCCGTTGTCTGCATATGGTTGGGCTTCGCGCCGGTGACGTGTTCCAAAACTCATCGGGTTACGGCATGTTTACCGGCGGCCTTGGCTTCCAGTATGGCGCCGAACGTCTGGGTATGCTCACCGTGCCTGCTGCCGCCGGCAACACGCTACGCCAAATCAAGTTCATCAAGGATTTCGGCACCACGGCCATCCACGCTATCCCCTCCTATGCCACCCGTCTGTTCGAAGTGATGCAAGAACAAGGCGTTGACCCGCGTCGCGACACCAAGCTCAAGACGCTGGTTATCGGTGCAGAACCTCACAGCGAGGCCCAGCGTCAGCGCATAGAGGAAATGTTGGGGGTCAAGGCCTATAACAGCTTCGGCATGTCGGAAATGTGCGGCCCAGGCGTGGCTTTCGAATGTCCCGAGCAGAACGGTATGCACATTTGGGAAGACTATTATATTGTAGAGATTGTCGATCCGGACACGCTCGAACCTCTGCCCGTGGGCGAAGTGGGCGAACTGGTGCTTACCACCATCAACCGTGAGGCTATGCCGCTGCTGCGTTACCGCACCCGCGACTTGACGCGCATTCTGCCCGGCGACTGTCCCTGCGGCCGTCAGCATATCCGCCTGGACCGCATGAAAGGCCGCAGCGACGATATGATTATCCTCAAAGGTGTCAACATCTTCCCCATCCAAATCGAGACCATCCTGATGAAATTCAAAGAGCTGGGCAGCAATTACCTGATTACGCTCGACACCGCTCAAGACAACGATGTAATGATTATCGAGGTGGAACTCAGCGAGCTTTTCTCTGACGATTATGGCAAATTGGAGGCTTTGTCCAAGGAAATCACCCGCCAGCTCAAGGATGAGATTCTGGTAACGCCCAAGGTGAAGCTGGTGGCCAAAAACTCGCTGCCGCAATCGGAGGGTAAAGCTGTGAGAGTGAAAGATTTACGCAAACATTTTTAAAGTAGTAGTCATGTTGCATCAAATATCCATTTTCATCGAAAACAAGCCGGGGACTTTGCACCAAACCTTGGAAATTATCAAAAAGGAGAACCTGCAGATTGTCGCCTCAAGCATTTCAGACACCACCGAATACGGTATCTATCGTGTCATTACCCAGCATCCGCAGGCCGATTATCAGACTTTGCGCAAACATGCCCTTACCATGACCACCACCGAGGTGCTGGCCATTTCACTCGAAAATGTAGTGGGAACGGCTGCCGACACCATCTCAATCTTCACCGAGGCTGGCTTGAACATCGAGTACCTCTACTCTTTTCTGTGGCATAACCAGGGCATCCTAATCATGCGAACCGACAACCAGGACAAAGCTCAGGAAATCGTGCGCGAGCATCGTCTGAACTGCATCGAAGAAGCTGATTTGCAACTCTGAACTATTTCTCGAAAACAGGCAAGGCAAAAATGACATAGCCTTGCAACTGATCGAAGTTTTGGACACCGTTTTTGCGGATAAAGAAGGAACAATCGGCATAGTTGCCCATCCCCTCTACGTTGATGCTCAGCAGCTGCCATTGTCCTTTTTTACGCAGGTCGTATTCCTGACTGACGAACACTTGGCGGTCGTCTTCTTGGCGGAAGCTCTGTATTTTGACATTGCTGCCGTCGAAATCCTCACTCACATAACACCATGCGCTGAAGGTCTTGTAGGATGTGTCGGGCAGGTAGAGCGATGAAATGAAGTCGCAAACGTCCTTCTGCGGATTGTAGCGGGTGCCCACTCCAGCCTCGATACGGTAGCCTTGACAGCGCTGCAGAGCGGCAGGAACCTGACCGGGCAAGGCTTTCACAACGGTATAATGGTCGGCCTGGGCATAGCTGCGCGGCTTGCGCGGGTCGTAGTTGCGCTCCAGTTCCAGAAAACTGAGCCACAACACTGCCGTAACGGCCAGAATGCCATAGCAAAGATAGCGCAGGCCCTGCGCGCGCAGGGGTTCTTCTTCGTCTTCCTTATATTGATAGCTGAAGAACATCACGAACATCGACCAGAGCATCACGCCGTGGAAGGGCTGGGTGAAGGTCTCCACCATCATCAGCATATAGAGTGGAATGGAAACGGCCACCAGAAACCAGCGGTGCTTTTTCGGGCAGGCAACAAAGGGCCAAATTGCGATGAAAAGGCTTAAAAGCAAGCCCGGCAAACCAAGCTCCACCCAAGAATTGAGGAAGGTGTTGTGGGCGTGCAGGTCTGAATAATCGAGTCCGTCGGCGCGATATTGGGCGTTGAGCGCGTCTTTCAGGTCGCCCGTGCCGACACCTGTCAGCCAAACGGCATCCTTGGAAAGCACTTCCAAGCAGGAGGTCCAGACACCGAAACGTTTATCTTTTTCTTTGAGACTCAGCTCTTTGGAGGCCAATTTCTCTACCTGAATGCTCTGAAAACGGGGATGCAATTCCCATACGGCAAACAGCGATACAACGATAAGCAACAGCGCCAAAGACATGATTTTTACATGTTTCTTGCGCAAGCGAAGTACCAGCAGAACCAATAGTGCGAACATGGCAAGCAAGGGCGTGCGGCCGCGCATGAGTACCTGGTGCAGTATCAAGAACAACACATAGCAGCCCAAAATGGCGTAGTAATGCTTGGTGCCCCAAGAGCGGATCAAGTCTCGTCGTAGATGCCACAGGCAAACAAGGGCCATCAACTGCATTACACCGAAATACGAACGGTGCTTGAATCCCATACAGATACGGACAAACTGTTCGTAGGTGCTCTTTTGGAAAAGGTAGCGCTCGCCGGTTTTCATGCTGTATTCGGCAAAGGGCAAGCAAAGCGAGTACAGCAACGAGAGCATGGCACCGATAACGAAGGCCAGCATCAGTTGCTTAATGCGGTAACGGCTGTTGAAACCGAAGGTGGCCATAAAGGGAACCAGCAGGAAACACAGTCGGCGTTCTATCTGGCGCTGTGCATAATGGAAATTGTCGGTGTAGAGGAGCGAAATTATCATCAGCAGATAAAACAGCCCCATGGCATAGAGCCCGGCTTTTTTCCAGCTGAAAACGGGATGCAGATAGCGTTTGTCTACAAAAACATCAACGACCCAGGAGATGGCCCAAGCCCACAAGCAGTAAATCATAAGCTGGTTGGCAAAGGTCAAGGTGGCTACCGTCAGCAGACCCAAAACGTAATTGACTCTGGTAACGATATGGTGCAGACGGCTTTCTTGTGTGTCGGCTTGGGTGTTTATGCTGGATGTCATCTGATTTCATCGGATTATTGTGCGCAAAAATAAGGCTTTTTTCCTAATTTTGCGCATCGTTTCAGTACAAGTTAAAGCAAAGGCTGTGGGAAGGAAAAACAAAGGACGTGTCATTTTGGAGAACGTCGAGATTCAGTCGGTGGCCGCCGAAGGCAAGGCGCTGGCCCGTGTAGACAACATGGTGGTTTTCATGCCTTATGGGGCACCGGGCGATATTGTTGATGTGGAAATCCTGAAAAAGCGCAAGACCCATGCTCAGGCTCGCATCCTGCGTTTCGTGAAATATGCCGAGGAACGTTGCCAGCCCTTCTGCGAGCATTTCGGCGTTTGCGGCGGTTGTCAGTGGCAGCATCTCCCCTACCAGGCCCAGTTGCGCTACAAACAGCAACAAGTGCTGGACAACTTGCAGCACATTGCCAAAGTGTCCCTGCCCGAATGTCGTCCCATCTTGGGTTCCGAGCACACCATGTATTACCGCAACAAATTGGAATACACCTTTTCCGACAAGCCTTGGCGCACTACCGAAGAGATGGCTTCCGGTGTCGATTTTTCCACGATGGACCAGCATGCGCTGGGCTTTCATATTCCCGGTATGTTCGATAAAGTGCTGGACATCAAACACTGTTACCTGCAGGAAAGCTTCTCCGACCAGGTGCGTCTTTTTGTGCGCGGCTTCTGCATAGAACACGATTACCCCTTCTTCAACCTGCGTCAGCAGGATGGCCTGATGCGCAATATGATAGTGCGCACATCGTCCAATGGCGAGAAAATGCTTATCGTAGTGTTCGTGCATAACGATATCGAAAAGATTCACGCACTGATGCAGGCCATTGCCGATGCTTTCCCCCAGATTACGTCCCTGCTCTACGTGGTCAACGACAAAGGCAACGATACCATTTTCGACCGTGAGGTGCTGGTTTTCAAGGGACGCGACTACATCGTGGAACAGATGGAGAACCTGCAATTTAAAATCGGTCCGAAATCCTTCTATCAGACCAACTCGGCCCAAGCCTATCGCCTGTACAGCGTGGTGCGCCATTTGGCCGACTTGCAGGGCGATGAATTGGTGTACGACCTCTACACCGGCACGGGCACCATTGCCAATTTTGTCGCTGCCAAGGCCCGTCAGGTTATCGGTGTGGAATATGTGCCGGAAGCTATCGAAGATGCCAAAGTGAATGCTGCACTTAACCATATCGACAATACGTTCTTCTTTGCAGGAGATGTTAAAGACATTGTCAATGAGGAGTTTATGTCGCAATATGGCCGCCCGGACGTGATTATCACCGATCCGCCACGCGCCGGTATGCATCCCGATGTGATACAGACCATTCTCAAGGCCCGTCCGCGCAAACTGGTGTATGTCAGCTGTAACCCCGCCACGCAGGCCCGCGATGTAGCCTTGCTCGATGAAGCTTACCGCGTAGATGTCATCCAGCCGGTGGATATGTTTCCGCATACCCAGCACGTGGAGAATGTGTTGTTGCTTACAGCCAAATAAGGGCGATGCCAACGGCTAGCGCCACTTTGATTAACTTCATCACCACAAAAGTCTTTTTCGACTCCGCAAACAGCGGCAGTGCACTGTGCCCGTCCTGCACGATGGCATTGGCCATCATCACCACAAAGGGCACTTGGCCGCTCAAATAAAGACCGATAACGATAAGGTGCGGCCCCGACTGCGGAATGAGTCCTATCAGCACAGCCGTCAGCAACATCAGCCAGGGGCTTTGATTGAGCCAGTGTATACTCAGCAACTGCTTGTTGATGAGGGCGATGACAAAAAGGGCCACAAATACCCAGCAGAAGATGGTCAGGAAATGGTGCTTGATGACGTGACCCCAAAGGTGATGTTCCAGAAAATGGTCGTTCACGATGAGCAAGGTGATAAGCACCAGCACGGCCAACACCAGAAACACCATATTGAAGTAGCTTTCTTCCAGCATGATACCGCTGCGCTCGTGGGCATGCTCGTGAGCCTCGATGTCTTGGGGCAGGTGCGAATGTTCGAATCCGCCCAAAAGAAGCGTGACGATAAAGGCCAGCACGCCTACCAGCAGTAAGGCGCGGGTAAAGGTCAAATGTTTGAGGTTATTGCGCCAATCTTTGGCCATGTCGGCCAAGCTCAAATTGTCGTCTTGATGCAGTTCGAAATGCAACTGCTCGGGGCAGACCTTGCGTTGGGGGGCCAGTTTCCAGCAGATGCAGCCTACCGCCATCGACAAGACGAAAAGTATCAGCATCAGCCAGAACGTGTCTTGGGGCATCTGTACCAGCATAACGAATGCCTCGTCACCGATATTGCTTATCATGGCGGCCATCAGTGCTCCGAAATGCACGATGCCGTGGGTGTACATCGAAACCATGGCAAAACCGCCGAAGCAACCGGGCAAGGTGCCCAGCAAGGTGGCAATGACAATTTGCAGAAAGGGTTTCTCGGCCAAGACCTTGCTCCAAGCACCACGCGTGGCTATGTTCAGTACTTCGATAAAAAGCATGATGATAAGCACGAAGGCCGTAATCATCGCACTTTCGCGAAGCACATCGCTAAGAATATGTATCATTTTACCGCTGTTTTACTGCTTCGTAAATCATAATGCCGGCCGCTACCGACACATTCAGCGAGGCGATATTGCCTTGCATGGGAATTTGCACCAACTCATCGCAAAGGCGCAGGTTTTCGGGAGCGATACCTTCGTCTTCAGCACCCATCACGATAGCCAGCGGACCGCTGTATTGGGCCTGGGTATATGGCAGCGAGGCTTTTTCTGTGGCGGCTACCAAATGAACGCCCGAGTCTTTCAAGAAACGCAGGGCATCGCTCAGACGAGCTTCTCGGCAAACGGGCAGGCTGTGCAAGGCACCGGCCGAAGTCTTGATGGCATCGGCATTCACCGTTACGCTTTCGTTCATGGGAATAACGATGGTATCCACGCCGGCGCAAGCGCAGGTTCTGGCTATGGCACCGAAATTGCGCACATCGGTCAAGCGGTCGAGTACCACAATGAAAGGGTCCTTGCCTGCTTCGTAGAGCATAGGCACCATCTGCTCCAGTCGCTGGTAGCTTACCGGCGACATCAGGGCAATGACACCCTGATGGTTCTTGGTGGTGATATGGTTGAGCTTTTCCT
>CAYRHC010000039.1:0-10956 GCA_964423935.1 uncultured Bacteroidales bacterium
ATGAGCCAGTCGTTTTGGTTAACCAGCGTATCGATGGGAACAAAATAATCGGGCATAATTCCACCGCCGCCATAAACTGTGCGACCGCCATAGGTGCTGAAGCGCAAGCTGTCGGCCACATGGATGCTGTCGAGCGAGCCGAACTCACCTCTTTCCCAACGGTGCATGATATCCATTTCATAGTCCACGAAATTGCCCTTGGTATAAGGCTTCTGAATATTACGGCCCGAGGGTATGTAGTAATGCGCCACCGTCAGGCGTACGGCAGAACCGTCTTTGAAGGGAATCTGCTGCTGCACCAGACCTTTGCCATACGAACGGCGGCCCACAATGTAACCGCGGTCATTGTCTTGGATAGAGCCCGCCACAATCTCACTGGCCGAAGCCGACCATTCGTCCATTAGCACCACCAAAGGCACTTGCCGGAATGCACCGCGGCCATCGCTATAGCTTTCTTCGCGCGGATAGGAACGACCTTCCACATATAGCATCAGACGGTTATCGGGTAGAAATTCGTTCAAAATGGACAACGCGGATCCCATCAGTCCGCCAGGATTGCCGCGAAGGTCCAGTATCAAGCGATTACAGCCTTCTCGCTGACTAAAGAAAGTCATTTTGTTGAGGAACTCCTCGTAAGTGGTGCGCGAGAAATTGTCTATCTTGATGTAGGCGATATCTTGGCCGATTTTGTACGAAGCGGTGATACTGTTCAAGGGGATGTCGTTGCGCGTCAGCGTAAAAGGTAGCACTCCTTCGGTACCGCGACGCACCACGCCTAATTTCACTTTCGAATTTTTCGGACCGCGCAAGGTCTTCAGCACCAGGTCGTTATTAATTTTCTCGCCGGTAAACACGCTGTCATCGACCATCACAATGCAGTCGCCCGCACGCAAACCGGCATGTTCGGCCGGGCCGCCGTTGACAATGGCCACCACGCGCACGCTGTCCTCACGAATGTTGAACTGTATGCCCACACCGCTAAACGAGCCTTCCATCTCTTCCATGGTCTTTTCCATTTCCGTAGCAGGAATGTACACGGAATGCGGGTCGAGTTCTTCCAGGACATCAGGGATGAGCTTCTCCACAATCTCCTTGGTATCAACCTCTTCCACATACTTGGAATCGACCAGGTTCAGCACGGCATCGAGCTTGTTGGTCCCCTGCACCACCCTAACGGCCTTGCCACGCGGACGGGTTGTCGCCTTGTAGATTTCGCTACCCAGCAATACACACAGAAAGGCACATACTATTGCCAGCAATATGGTTTTAACAGATGTCTTCATGAAAATTTGTTTAGTGAGATGATGTTAGAGCTGGTGGTTATCGACAAAATCCACCTGTATGCCGGCTCTCTTAAGCAATTGCAGACCATCGTCAAGATGATAAGGTTCGCCGTAAACAACGCGCTTGATACCAGCTTGAATAATCAGTTTGGCACATTCGATGCAGGGGCAGGCAGTCACGTAGATGGTAGCACCGTCGCTGCTATTGTGCGAGCGAGCCACCTTCGAGATAGCATTAGCCTCAGCATGAAGCACATAGGGCTTGGTCTTGTTGTTCTCGTCTTCGCAAATATTCTCGAATCCCGATGGAGTACCATTGTATCCATCGGAAATGATGCGCTGGTCTTTAACCATGATTGCACCCACCTGCCGGCGGGTGCAATAGGAGTTCTCAGCCCAAATCAGGGCCATGCGCATATATCGTTTGTCCAGTTCTTCCTGTTTGCTGCTCATTTAATAATACCATTATGGCGCAACATAGCATCGATAGAGGCATCTTGACCCCTAAACTGACGATAGAGCACCTGAGGATCCTTGGTATTACCCTTGGAAAGGATATTTTCGCGGAAAGAAGCAGCACGTTCGGTGTCGAAGACAGCTCTCTCGGTATAATAATCGTAAGCGTCCAAAGCCAAAATTTCAGACCATTTGTAGCTGTAGTAACCGGCAGCATAACCGCCACTGAACAAGTGCGTGAAAGATGTACTCATGCAGCAACCATCGGGCATGGGCAGCGAAACGGTCGATTTCCAAGCTTCTTTCTCGAAATTCACAACATCAGCAGCGAAGGGTTCGGTAATGGTATGGTAAGCCATATCCAAATAGCCGAAACTCAACTGACGGCAGCAGTTGCGGGCCACATTGAAATTGCCGGCATCCTTGATTTTCTGTATCAGTTGCATCGGAATCAGTTCGTTGGTCTGGTAATGATAGGCAAATTCGGACAGGAATTCCTTCTCGTAGGCCCAATTTTCCATCAGCTGCGAAGGCAGTTCCACAAAGTCGCGAGCCACATTGGTACCGGCCAAAGAGGGATAGCTGACATTGGAAAGCAAGCCGTGCAGGCAGTGGCCGAACTCGTGCAGGAAAGTGGTCACTTCGTCGAAGGTGAGCAAAGCGGGCTTGTCTTCGGTAGCAGGGCTGAAGTTAGTGGTCAGCGTAATGAAGGGATATCTGCGCTGGCCCTGGATATTGCACTGCGAAACGATGTCACTCATCCATGCACCGGCACGCTTGCTGTCGCGGGGAAAGAAGTCGGTGTACAGCACACCGATGAACGAACCGTCTTTGTCGGAAACTTCGAAAGCTTCCACTTCGTCGTTCCAAACCTGAATCTGGTCGTTCTTTTCCAGACGGATACCATAGAGCTTGTTAGCCAGACCGAACACACCTTGTTTAACCTTGTCGAGTTCGAAATACGGACGCAGAATTTCATCGTTGATGTCAAAAAGTTCGGTCTGCAGCTTGTTGGAATAGTAAGACCAATCCCAAGGGGCCAAGGTGAAAGGCTCAGCTTCGGTTCTGTTGATATAATCTTGTACAGCCTTGTGTTCCTTGACATTAGGCTCGAAATAGGCTTCACGCAACTGGTCGAGCATCTTGTAGACGTTTTCACTGTTCTTGGCCATCTTGTCCTTGAGGGAATACGCTGCATAGTTCTCGTAGCCGAACAGTTTGGCCATCTCCAGACGGGTGTTCACAATGTCTCTGATAATGGAAGTATTGTCGAATTCACCGCCAACGGCACGCGAATTGTTGGCCAGGTACATTTCCTTGCGCAACTCACGGTTTTTGCAATAAGTGAGGACTCCCAGATAGCTGGGGGTAGAAAGGTCGAAGACCCAACCGTCCAGACCTTCTTTCTTGGCCTTGGAAGCAGCTTTGTCGAGTTCGCCCTGAGGCATGCCTTCCAGTTCCTTGATATCGGTAATATGCTTGCTGTAAGCGTTCGTGGCCTTTAAGGCATTCTGTCCAAAAGTCATGGTAAGTTGGCTCAGACGAGCGCTGAGTTCGCGGCACTTGTCGCGGTCGGCACCTTGCAGGGTAGCACCGCTGTTGACAAAGCCTTCGTAAGACTCCTCAAGCATTCGCATCTGCTCGCCGTTCAAGCCAAGATCTTGACGTTTGTCGTACAAAGCCTTGACGCGTGCAAAATATTTCTCATTCAGGGAGATATTGCTGTAGTGTTCCGACAAGATGGGCATCAGTTCTGCTTCAACAGCCATCAGCTCATCGGTCATTTCGCTGTTGGTATAGACGCTGAACACGGCCATAACCTTGCCCAGAATTTCACCGGATTTTTCGAGAGCCTCAACGGTGTTTTCAAAGGTGGGTTCTTCAGGATTGTTGACGATAGCTTCAATTTCAGCTTCCTGCTGTTTGATACCTTCAAGAAAAGCAGGTTTGAAATGCTCGACTTTAACTTCGGCAAAGGGAGGTGTTTGTCTATAAGTAGTGTAATCTCTTAAAAAAGGATTGCTTTCGCTGCACGAAGCAAGCGTAGCCACGATCGCAGACATAATCACTAAGTGTTTGATTTTCATATTGTTATTCTTTTAGTCATTAAATATACCGCTAATATTCCTAAATTTTCGCAAATTTAATAAACGATACGTCAATAAGACATATCCAAGGAGAGAAATATTTCAGCCAAAAGCCTTTTTTGCATCCATACCGCTCTGTGAATCTGTATAAGAATCGTATTTTTTTCCGCTTTCATGATGTAGAATCCTAAACCAAAGATTATTTTTGCGGCGTTCAATTTTTTACAGAACACTTAGGTCAGAAGTTATTCATTTCAAACGTTATGGAACTGGGTATCAATTTTAAAGAGATTGCTGGAGCCTTCGTGGTTCTCTTCGCCATTTTCGATATTCTCGGGTCGACTCCGATTATCATCGACATTAAAAATCATACCGGCAATATTCCGGCGGGCAAAGTCACTATCATCTCGCTGCTTATCTCCGTCATTTTCCTATATGCGGGCGACTACATTCTTTCACTCTTCAGCGTCGACATTCAATCGTTCGCCGTTGCGGGTGCTATCGTTATCTTCGCCGTTGCCATCGAGATGATTTTCGATGTAGAGCTGTTCCACTACGAGAAATCGCCCAAGAGCATGTCAACGATGGTGCCGCTGGTGTTCCCGCTTATCTGCGGTGCCGGTTCATTTACCACCCTTATCTCACTTCGGGCCGAATACCAATCCGTCAACATCTTGCTCGCCTTGATTGCCAACATGGTTGTCATTTACGTGATACTCAAGCTAATAACCACCTTCGAGAAGGCTTTGGGCGATGGAGGTATCTATATTTCACGCAAATTCTTCGGCATCATTCTGCTGGCCATTTCCGTGAAGCTGTTCACCTCCAACATCGGCAAGTTGTTTTAAAACAGATTTACACCTTAATCCAAAGCCATCAGGTCTTCACCTTGGATGTCCACAATGCGGTCGGCCTCACTGAGGTCTATCGACTGAACGCCACGCAATTTACGCTCTATGGCGCGTGAACGTGTGCCTACCAGCTTGTCCATTTCCTGATCAAGTTGTTTGATGCGCTCCTGAGCCTTCTTGAACACCGAGCCGAAAGTCTCAAACTCGGTCTTGACGGCCGACAAGGTTTTCCACACCTCATCGCTGCGCTTCTGTATCTGCAAGGTTCGGAAACCCATTTGTAGCGCGTTGAGCATGGCCGCCATGGTGGACGGACCGGCAATATTCACCGAATAGTCGCGTTGTAGAATCTCGATAAGATTGCGGTTCACTACCTCGGCATAAAGACCCTCGAAAGGAAGGAACATAATGGCAAAATTGGTGGTATAGGGCGGCTCTATGTATTTTTCGCGTATGGTTTTAGCCGACATTTTAATAAAAGTCTCCAAGTGTTTGTAGGCCTCGTCAATCTGCTGTT
The DNA here is from genome assembly GCA_964423935.1 of uncultured Bacteroidales bacterium. Lineage (GTDB taxonomy): Bacteria > Bacteroidota > Bacteroidia > Bacteroidales > UBA1402 > UBA1757. The sequence continues at coordinate 5,195 of CAYRHC010000039.1, forward strand.
TGTCGCCAGTGAGGTAGGCATCCTGTAGCGCCGCATAAGAGTCTCCGGGGAATTTCGCGTCGATGGGCAGGTAGACATTCTCGCCAGCCTGATTACCAGGCAGTTTGATGGCAAACTCCACTCTTTCACTGCTACCCGGGCGCGTGGCGATATCCTTGTCGTATTGATCGGGCGTTAGTATTTCCTGCAAGATGGCTTCCAGCTGGATTTCCCCCACAATACCTCGCGTTTTGGTGTTTGAAAGCACCTTTTTCAAATCGCCCACGCTGGTGGCCAAGGTCTGCATTTCTCCCAAACCCTTGTAAACTTGCTCCAAACGTTCACTCACCATCTTGAAAGAGTTGGTCATTTTGTCTTCGAGTGTTTTTTGCAGCTTTTCATCGACAGTTTGACGAATTTCACCTAGTTGCCGATCGTTGCCCTCACGAATATTTTTCAGGTTTTCATCGACACTCTTGCGCAAATTTTCCTGAGTGGCAGTCAAGTCGGCACGTAGGGTATTCAGGTTCTTGTCGAGATTATCCAGCGCGTCTTTCTGTATCGTTGCCGAGCTCTGTTGCGCCGTCGATATGGTTTGCGAAAGCGCCGAAACTTGCGATGAAATGGTGGTTGACAGTTCTTGCCGCAGCTGGCTGAAGTCGTTGCCAAGGTCGGGCTTAACGTTCTTCAATTCGGACATTTTGCGACCAAGATTCAAGAGCAGAACCGCCAGCGCCAAAACGGCAACAAGGAGCACTACTAGAAGTACAGTTGTTTCCATAAGTATCGTTTTGTTGTTTTTTCAGATTGCTTAGGCAAATATCCCGATTTCAGTTGTAAAAAACAAGCATTAAAAAAGGGCAGATCCGCATAGACCTGCCCCTTCGATATGAGGTTCGACGCTCTTACTTGTAAAGGAAGCGTTTGATACTGCGTTTCGGGGTCTTTTCAAACTCGCTCTTGACCAGTTCTACCGTCTTTATCTGGCAGAAGTTAGGCACCATCTTATTGACAGCCAAGCGGTTCTGCTCCATAGCCTCTTCGATGTTGACACCTGCGGTCTTGGCTGCATCGTAGTCGGGATAAACGAGAGCCGTCAAGGCACCTTCGCGTTGCAGAACGATAGACTCAACCACGAAAGGCATACCGTTAATCTTATCTTCCAATTCCTCGGGATAGATATTCTGGCCCGAAGGACCAAGAATCATGTTCTTGCTGCGGCCCTTGATGAAGACGTTGTTCTGCTTGTCGATGATACCCAGGTCGCCAGTACGCAGCCAATGGTCGGGAGTCAGCACAGCGTTGGTGGCTGAGGGATTCTTGTAATAGCCCTGCATAACGTTGGCACCGCGAACCATAATTTCGCCCACTTCCTTATAAGGATTTTTCGAGTCAATCTTGATTTCCATTCTATCGACAATGGCACCGCAAGAACCCTTCTTGAACTCACGCCAGTCTTTGTAGGCGATAAGCGGGGCGCACTCGGTCATACCATAACCCACACAATAAGGGAACTTGATGTCTCTCAAACAGTTTTCCACATCGCTCGAAAGGGCTGCACCACCGACAATAAGGTAACGCAGGTTGCCGCCGAAAGTGGTAAGAAGCTTCTCCTTAATGGTCTTCTTAATCATGCCGCCGATACCGGGGATGTGCCAGAGGATCTTCATGATGGGCTTGTTAATCTTGGGGAAGATGGCTTTCTTGAAAATCTTCTCGATAACCAAAGGCACCGTCAGGAACATGTAAGGTTTCACGTCGGCAAAGGCCTTCATCAGCACCGGAGCGGCAGGAGTCTTGTTCAAGAAATGCACATGGCAACCGCCCGAAACAGGATAGATAAACTCGAATTCAAGACCGAACATGTGAGCCAAAGGCAACATAGACACCAAAGTATCGCCGGGCAACACCCTAACGGTTTCCAAAGCATACTGAGTGTTGGAGCTGAGGTTGCCGTAACTTACCATAACACCCTTGGGGTCGCTGGTGGTACCGGAGGTGTAGTTAATCAAGCACAAGTCGTCGAGGTTGTCCTTGGGAAAATCGACATCCTCCTTGCTGATACCGTTGGGATACTTGGCTGCGAAAGCGGCATCCCAATTGGCATGAGCCTTGACAATGTTTTCGTCTTTCGAGCTGAGCAAGCTAAAGTCTTTCATGGAGAGAACTGCCTGAAGACCAGGCATCTCATCGACGTTAAGGTTACTGAAGATATGCGGATTGACAATAAAAACCTTGGCTTCGGAATGGTTTACCAAACCATGGATACTTTCGGGCTTGAAATCGGCCAAAATAGAAACGACAACGCCTCGACAAGCCGCAACAGCCATAAAGCTCAAAGCCCAATTGGCGCAGTTGCCGGAACAAAGGGCAATTTTGTCGCCTTTTTGAATACCCATCGACTCGAAAAGAACATGCAGTCGATAAATTTCTCGCGAGAAGGTGGCATAGGTAAGATGGGTATCACCATCAATATCACTCATAACGGGGCGGTCCCAATACTGTTTGATTGATTCCTCCAGGTAAGCTAGAAAATGTTTGCTCATATAAAAAATGTTTAGAGATTGCGTGAAAAGCGCCGCAAAGTTACACCTCTTATAAAAGGCAGACAACAAGGGTTCGGGTCTTTGTGAGCAAAAGGGCTATAATGTGGCCAAAAACAACATTTTGGGAGCAATGCCATGGAAAATCACGATTTCATCGAAGAATTAAAAAAGGGAGCAAGAACCCTATTCTTGCTCCCATAGTACGGATGAAGGGACTCGAACCCCCATACCTCTCGGCATCAGATCCTAAGTCTGACGTGTCTACCATTCCACCACATCCGCATAAGACTGCGCGAAGATACAGACAAAGTCTTTAATACGCAAGTCCCTACAAATCTCTTAACTGAACAAACTGCCTTGTCCGGTAATCTCGTCTATTATTTCCGTATCGGACTTTTCCGCCTCAACATCGACATTTTCCTCGTTTTCATCGACAATATCGATATCATCTTCGGCACTCTCAGGGAAGCGGAGCGGCTCCAGTTTCTTCACCTCAGCCACGTTCCATGTAGTAACGCGCTTGCCACGCGCCTTGTAACCCTTGACGGCAATAAAGGACTCGGCATCCACTTCCAAGGCTTCGCGGTATTCGTCACTTCCGCCGAAAATCACTTCAAAACGAGGATAAGCCTCGCCACTGAGCAGCACCAGTCGCGAATCCGGATTGTCGATAAAAGACATCTTCTTATTGAGCGCTTCGAGCGCAAAGCGTTTGATATACAGATAATTCTGTTGATCGGCATCGAAAAGCACCGCCGTCCACACCTTGTGCGGATTGAACTTTTCCATGACCAGAATATCATCGTCAAAATGGTTGCTCAAATCGATACTGGTGGTATAGAACTCTCCCTTGACAGTAATGACCAAAATGCGGTCGTCACCGCGGTATTCACCGATGAATTCGCCACGGTGGTCATAGTTGAGACGCAGCACATCCTTGTCGAACCAAACTTCGCGGCCGCCGAGCGTAGACGTACCTTTGTGACGGAAACTGATGCGATGTATCTCGTTCTTGGTGAGCAAGTTGCCCATAGATTGACGTCCTTTGATAGCCAGCTCGCCAAAGTCCTTGTCGAACTGTATCTTCTTGAGTCGGGGCGAAGGTTTGAGCAGCACTCTTATCACTTCCGACTCGGCATTGGCATTGGCCGTAAAATAGAGCAGCCTGGAGCCGGGCTTACCCTGCGTCAAATCGTATTCTTTATCTCGGGTAACACCCGTCACGGCAAAACGCTTGATATAGGCATAGCCGTTCTTGCCGTCGCGGTACACCGCATGGTAAATGGTGCGCTTGTCGTTCTTCTTGAACACATTGACATAGAGGATGTCCTTGCCCACATGCATCTTTTCGCTCACATGTACCACCTTGTATTTACCCGTCTTGTAGAAGATGATGACATCGTCCAGGTTGGAGCAGGCGCAGACGAATTCGTCTTTTTTGAGAGAAGTGCCGATAAAGCCCTCTTCACGATTGATGTACAATTTCTCGGTGGCTTCGGCCACTTTGGCGGCTTCGATGGTGTCGAACACGCGCACTTCGGTGCGGCGCGGATACTGGGAACCGTACCTTTCCTTGAGATGTTCGTACCAAGCAATCGTGTACTCCACCAAATGGCTCAAGTGATGGTCTATCTCCTTGATTTGTGCCTGAATAGCCAAGATGTTCTCCGAGGCCTTGTCCTTGTTGAACTTGAGGATGCGAGCCATCTTGATTTCCATCAGTTTGAGAACGTCATCGCGGGTGGCTTCACGCACCAGCTTGTCCTTGAAAGGGTCCAGACGCTTAAAGATATAGGCAACGGCATCGTCCATGCTGGCACTGTCTTCGAATGCCTTGTCCTTGTACACGCGTTCTTCGATGAACCATTTTTCGAGCGAGGCGAACATCAGGCTTTCGAGCAACTCCGCTCTCTGTATAGAAAGTTCACGCTGGAAGAGCGACATGGTGTTGTCGACCGAATAACGCAGCACATCGCTCACGCCCAAGAAGCAGGGCTTGTTGTCGCGTATGACACAGCAGTTGGGCGATATGCTCACCTCGCACTCGGTGAAGGCATAAAGCGCATCGATGGTTTTGTCGGACGATACGCCGGGAGCCAATTGAACGAGAATTTCAGCATTGGCGGCCGTATTGTCGTCAATCTTCTTAATCTTTATCTTGTTCTTCTCGTTGGCTTTCAGAATGGAATCGATGATGCTGCCGGTGGTTTTGCCGTAAGGAATCTCCGTGATGGAGAGAGCCTTGTTATCGGCCGATTTGACAATCTTGGCCCTAATCTTTACCACTCCGCCACGACGGCCATCGTTGTAACGGCTTACATCCACCAGGCCACCGGTCTGGAAATCGGGATAAAGCACGAAGTCTTCGCCCTTGAGATAGGCGATGGCGGCATCAAGAATTTCGTTGAAATTATGCGGTAAAATCTCCGATGAAAGCGTTACGGCGATACCCTTAACGCCCTGTGCCAACAAAAGCGGGAACTTGACGGGCAAGGCCACGGGCTCCTGGTTACGGCCATCGTAAGAAGCTTGCCATTGCGTAATCTTGTTGTTGAAGAGCGTTTCGAGCGCAAACTTCGACAGCCGCGCTTCGATGTATCGGGGAGCCGCTGCACTGTCGCCCGTGAGGATGTTGCCCCAGTTTCCCTGACAATCGATGAGCAGCTCTTTCTGTCCGAGCTGCACCAAGGCATCGCCAATGGAGGCATCGCCGTGCGGATGAAACTGCATGGTATGTCCGACAATATTGGCCACCTTGTTGTAGCGCCCATCATCGAGGCGCTTCATAGAATAGAGAATACGGCGCTGCACAGGCTTGAGACCATCTGCAATGTGCGGCACGGAACGGTCGAGTATCACCGACGAGGCGTAGTCGATGAACCAGTTGCGGTACATGCCCGTCAGATGATGGCTGTTGGCATCGGCCGCCAAATCGAGCGAGCCGAAATTGCCGGATGAAACGGCTTCTTCTTCGGGAGAGTCTTTATAGATATCTTCGTCCATAAATTGGGCTATATTGCTTTATTTAAAGGCGTAAAGGTACTAAAAAGAAATAATTGTACTATTTTTGTGCTTCGAAATTTTCAGCACAATAACTCAGTAACATTACATACTATGGCACAACAAGAAGACGTTTTCAAGAAACTGGTGTCTCATTGCAAAGAGTACGGTTTCGTATTCCCTTCGAGCGAAATTTACGATGGTCTGGCCGCCGTTTACGATTACGGCCAAATGGGC
>CAYRHC010000040.1:0-10919 GCA_964423935.1 uncultured Bacteroidales bacterium
GAAACCGCCGTTGTAGTCGGTGTGTTCGCCAATCAAATTGACGCGGCCGGGCGAGGCGTAGAGGTGGTAGTCCTTGCCGTAACGCTTCTCGAACTGATGTGATATGAATGAGATTTCCATAGCTTACCAAAGTTTGGAAGGGTAAACGCCGGCTTTAATAAGCGAAGCTATCTTGTCAACGACATACTGACGGTCGGCAGCATAAGTGACACCAAACCATTTCGAAGGCGTGTCAAGAACTTCGCAGCAGACCTTGCCTTCGCAGATAAGGTTATTCACGACCCAAGGAATATAGAACTCGGCTTTTTCGGCTTGCAGATTGGCATCGAGGAACTTGCGGAAATTTTCTTCGGAATAAGCGAAATAGTCGGGAGAGAAGCCCCACATGTTCATGGAAACGGGTGTGTTTTCCGCTACAGCTACCAATTCGCCGTTTTCGTCTTTGTATTTGACCAGACCGTCAGTATCACGAATGATGTAAGTGCGCTCAACTACGCCCGTGAGCATGTTTTTGTCGTCCTTTTGGCAGATGCCGCGGGCTACGGAACCACTCTCGGAAAGCGTATTGCCGACGCGGTAGCCCACCATGCAGTAGTGGTTTTGCTTGTTCTCGATAGTCTTGAGAAAATCGGCCAGAACCTGAAAGCTTTCCTTGCCGTAGAAGTCATCGGCATTGATGACGGCAAAGGGCTCCTTGATGACATCCTTGCCCATCAGTACGGCGTGATTGGTGCCCCAAGGTTTAGTTCTTTCGGCCGGACAAGTATAGCCTTCGGGCAGATAAGAAGTTTCTTGGAAAACGATTTCCACGGGAAGGATGCCTTGATATTTGCTGGCAATCTTGCTGCGGAAGTCTTCTTCGAAAGAATGACGGATAACGAATACAATCTTGCCGAAGCCGGCGCGCGCGGCATCAAACACCGAATAGTCCATAATGGTTTCGCCGTTGGGACCGAGTCCGTCCAGCTGCTTAAGACCTCCGTAGCGGCTACCCATGCCTGCTGCCAGAATAAACAAAGTGGGTTTCATATCGATATGTTTTTTAGTAAGATTCATTTAGACCTACAAAATTAAGGCATAATTGCTTACCTTTGTCGCGCCCGGGGCGGAATCTTTGACGCTTTAGGGGGATTTTTTATGAAAAAAGCGACATTTTTCTTTTTTACTCTCTTAATATCGCTCAGTATGACGGCAGAAACCAAGGTTCTCATCGAGACTTCGATGGGAAATATCGTAATTCGTCTTTACGACGACACTCCACAACATCGTGACAACTTCATCAAACTGGTAGAAAGCGGCTACTACAACGACCTTCTCTTCCACAGGGTTATCAAAGACTTTATGATACAGGGCGGCGACCCCGATTCCAAGGACGCACCGGCTTCCAAGCAACTGGGCGCAGGAGGTCCAGGTTATACCATTCCTGCGGAATTTGTCTATCCCAAACATTTCCACAAACGCGGTGCTTTGTCTGCCGCCCGTCAGGCCGATCAGGTGAATCCCAAGAAAGAATCGTCGGGCTCGCAGTTCTACATCGTTTGGGGCCAGGTTTTCAACGAAGAACAGTTCCGGCAGATGGAAGACCAGAAACAGGAACAGGTCAAGGTGGCGTATTTTCAGAAACTGGCCGCTGAACGACAAACCGAAATTCGTCGCATGTATATGAACGGCGACCAAGCCGGCCTCAACAAGCTTCAGAACGAACTTATCGACCAAATGGAGGCTTATTTTGCCCAGCATCCCATGGGAGAAATGTTTACCAAAGAACAAAAGGAAGCTTATACCACGATAGGCGGCACGCCCCATCTCGACAACGAATACACCGTTTTCGGCGAGGTGGTGGAAGGCCTTGATGTGGTAGACAAGATACAACATTGCGCCACCGGCCAGGCCGATCGTCCCAAGCAGGATATCAAAATGAAGATGAGTCTGCTCAAAGACTGAGATGAGAATAGACAGGCACACCTTCCCCAACGGTCTTCGTTTGCTGCATTATCTCGATGAAAACACGCAAATGGTCACCGTCAACCTGATGTATAACGTCGGTTCCAAAGACGAGCATCCCGACCATACGGGTTTCGCACATCTTTTTGAGCATCTGATGTTTGCCGGGTCGGCCCATGTGCCGGATTTCGACACTTTGGTGCAGCGGGCTTCGGGCGAGAACAATGCTTGGACCAGCACCGACGTAACCAATTATTACATTACGCTGCCTGCCCACAATCTCGAAACGGCCCTTTATCTGGAAAGCGATCGTATGCAGGCACTCAACATCAATCAAGACAGTTTGGATGTTCAAAAGCAGGTGGTCTGCGAAGAATTCAAGCAGCGTTTGCTGAACCAGCCCTATGGCGATGTGTCTCTGTTGATGCGGCCTATGGTGTACGGCAATCATCCATATGCTTGGCCTACCATTGGCAAGAGTCTCGAGCATATCCGGCAATTCAACCTGAAAGATGTGCGTGAGTTCTATCATCGTTTTTATGCTCCCGACAATGCGGTGCTGTCTATTTGTGGCAATGTTCCTTTTGAACGGGCCGTGGAACTTGTTGGCAAATATTTTGGTGACATTCCTCCCAAAAGACTGCCCAAGCGAAAGATTTCTCCGATGAAAAGGCAAAATTCGATGCAGAGAATGGAGGTGACGCGACCTGTCCCCATGGATGCCATCTACAAATATTGGCACGCACCTGCTTTCGGGGAAAAGGGCTACGAAGCCTGCGACCTGTTGACCGATATTCTGGCCGGAGGACGTTCTGCCCGTCTGTTCCAGCGTTTGGTAAAGGAGCGCCGCCGTTTTAGCGCTTTGGATATCTATGTTGGCGGCGAATGTGAACCGAGTGGAGGCAGCATCCAATTCTGTGGTAAGCCTTTTCTGAATGTAAGTATGGAGGAGGCTGAAGCCGCCTTGCTGGAGGAATTGCAATTGCTGGCAGTGGAGACGGTAAGTTCCGATGAATTGGCAAAAGTAAAGAACAAATACGAATCGGCTTTTCTGTTCCGCAACACCAATTGCCAGCATGTGGCAACGCAGTTGTGTTGGTATGAATTGGTCTCCAAGGCTGAAGATTACGAAAATGCTTTCCATCGCACCATGGAGCTGTCGGCAAGCGCCTTGAAAGAAATGGCGGCAGACGTTTTTCGCGAAGAAAACTGCTCTACACTCTATTATCGTGCCGATTCCACCGAAAAATCATGAATGGCAAAAAGACAGTTTTTGCCCGCAACTGCTGTGTCCGAAAAATAGACAAGGCGCTTGCCGACAGCTTCCTGTCGGAAAATCACCTGTTCGGCACTGCTGCAAGCCGTTACCGTTACGGGCTGTTCATCGCCCGCAATGGCAAGCATTCATCGCAATTCCCCGAAGGAACGCTAGTGGCGGTTGCCTTATTCTCGGCTCCCCGCAATTGGACCAAGGACGGGCGCACGGTACGTTCTTACGAATGGGTGCGCTATGCTTCCTTAAACGACTGGCGAATTTGCGGTGGAATGGGGAAAATACTGCAGCACTTCATCGATGAAAAGCATCCCGATGATATCATGACGTATGCCCCGGCTCCCTTTGAGGGAACCGTGTATCATACATTAGGATTTGTAGAGGAAGGCATCAAGGATTTCGGCAACGGCAACTATAGCCGCAAGTTCCGCCTGACTCTGTTTCCGCCGCTCAGTGAAGTAGCCCCGCCGGGAATCGAACCCGGATCAACGGTTTAGGAAACCGCGATTCTATCCATTGAACTACAGGGCCAGACGGTACGCGCCGTGACAGCGCATAGCGACAGCAAAAGTACGATTATTATTTTAGCTGGCAAAGCGTTTTCTTCGAAGTGGGAAGAACCACCTATCCTTCGAAGAGTTCTTGCATGATATCGAGCGACTTGATAACAGGAAAATCGTTCAGGTGTAAGCGATAATAATCGAGCAGGGTATCGAGCAGCTTTCTTCGTTGAAAACGGGAAAAACGACAAGTTGCCGCTTGCTCGAAGCCTAGTTGTTGTAACAGGACAAAATCGGCCGATTCTTGCTGGTTCATCCAATAAGGATGATTAGGCGGAAATGGGACAAAGCACCCGGCCATCAAGTCGAAATACCAGTCGGGCTTGTCATCTTCCAGATTGGGCATAATACCCAAATGCCGACTCAGTTGCGAGAGAAAAATCAAGTGAAAATTGGCTTTGCCATCGTCCATGGCATCGAGCAGTTGTATACTCTCGCTGAGAAAACCAAATAGCGATTCGTTGGGTTCCGCTTCTTGCAGTACGCGGTACAACACTTCCGACAAAAACAGGGCTATGCTGTTCTTCACCGGGTCGAAGGGAAGATTGCGAAATGCGTAGAAACTATGACTCTCCCGCAGACGCTGCAACTCTCGGCTTTCTTTATGTTCTGCCTGGTAATTGATAAGGCTCAGCGGCTCGAAAAAGGCGTTGCCCAAACTGCCGCGTTTCTTGTGGCAGGCGGCCATATAGGACATCCGGCCGAAATCGCGGCTATACAAATGGACAATCAGATTCTTGTCGTCGTACTTGATTTTGTGCAGCACGATGGCATCGCTCTCGACCAGCATCGTCAGAAGGTAAAGGAGGCTCCCACCAAGGGAAAGCAGGCGGGGAAAAATCCCGAATAACTGCTGTTCCACATGGCAAAATTGGTATCACTGAAAGGATGATACTGAGCAAAGATGTCCCATTGGCGTGTAAGCTGATAGCTCAAACAAGCCTGCCAGTAATGAAAATCGTTCATTTTCAGACGCGAACCCTCGGCGGTGGAGGGCATGTAGCGTTGTAGAGCGGCGAAATAATTGGCACTTAACGACAGCTTTGCCGTGGGCCGGAGTTCCAATGCCATATTCAACGTCCAAGCAGGCAGATAGCAGAGTTGCTTGTCGAAATGCTGGAATCTGATGTCACCGCTCAAGCGCAGCAGTTTGCCGTAGCTAAAGTCGGCACCACTACCAATGTACATGATGTGGCTATCGAGGTACGACAAGCCGAAAGTCGGGCCTAGGGCGACTCCGGCACTTGTCTCGCGAACAGGACTGAATTGCGCCAAATTCTGCAGATACTGATAGCCTGCTTCGGCACGAATTTGCAGCATGTCGATGGGATTCCACTGCAAGTCGGCATTCAGATGCACGGGCGAATAGGACGAGGCTATTTTTTCGCCGAAGTCCAAGTAGGGGTTGATCTTGAAACTTTCGCGATAGGAATAGAGCCTTTCTCCGCCATCGAGGCTCAAACAGAAGGCTGCCTTTTCGCCCAGGCCGCGTTTGGCCGATGCCATGGCAGCGAATTTGAACGAGTTGGTCTCGGCCAAGGTGCTGCTCAGATGAGCTCCCAGACTGAAATCCCAAAGTCTCCAGCTATAGGTGGCCTGTGGCTTGATGTCGAACCAGAACAGCGATGTTAAGGGCGTGCTGGCCGAGTAGGAAAGGTAACGGGCATCCACATCGAGTTGTGCAAGCCAGTTGTCGCCGATATGGTAAGATGCCCCGCCTCTCATGTCCAAACTGCGTTCGCTCTGGCCAGAAGCCCGCTCGTCGGGACGGTCGAGGTAGAAGATATGCCCATCGGCATGGAGGTGGTAGTTGAAGTCTTTGTCCCAAGGTTTGGATGCGATGCCGAGGCTCAAGCGGGTGTCCGAAGATCGGCTGTTGCCGGGAACGCCATCATCTCCACGGCTCAGGCCGTTGATGGCATAGTTCCAGCTGCGGTAAGACTCCTCCAGTGAAGCGGTTAAGGCGCAACAGTTGAAGTGGTATTGGTAGTTGGCCAGCAACTGGCTGTGGTTGTTGAAAGCACGCTGAGGTTCGGTAAAGAAAGGCCGTTCTTGAACGCGGCTGTGCATGAGCAGTTCGAGACGTTGGCGTTCCTGATGCAGAATATTCCACTGTCCGTCGGCCAGAAAATGCAGGCCGGAGGTTGCCAGACGTGCATAGCCGCTGTAGTCTTGATGCGGGAAGTTCACCCAGGCTTCGGCCGGCTGCATGGGAACGTAGTCGTTGTCGAGGGTCAGCAGATTGCTGCCGGTGGCGAACTTGAGACTTTGTCTGTTGGTTTTGAGACTTTCCGTTTCGGGCATTTGGAAAACCTTGCCGCTGTGTTCCACTTGTGGTGTGAAGTCTTTTTCGAGCAAAAGGTCGCGGGTAAGGAGCGAGTCGCTGCGGGTTTGCGACCAGACCTGCGTGCCGCCCAGCATTAGGGCGAAGCCGAGTATCAGTAAGTTTTTCCTATTCATTGTTGCGTTCTTCGATTGTTTGTAAACGGGCACTGATAAGCGTCTGGATATCGTCTTGATCGTGATAGTTTTCCTTGAGGCTGAGCAAGTATTGCTTTGCTTGGAAATCATCGCCCTTTTGCATATAGATGTCGGCCATCAGAATAAAGCAGCGTGCCATCCAATAGGTGTGTGGCGTGCCTTCTTTAAGGAAAGCCTGAGCCAGCTCGAGAGCTTTGTCAGGACTGCCTTTCTCGAACCAATAGTTGGCCAGCAGGTAACGGGCTTCGGCACCATAGGCAGTTTGTGATTCTTTGGCCAGCAGTTCCCAGTCGGCTACCGCATCGTCTTGACGTTGCAACATTAACAGAGCCGTACATTTGCAGTAGCGGCTTTCGCGTTGAAGTTCGGGTGTCAAGTTCTTCTCTTGCAGCATTTCCCGGGCGATGTCCAAAAGCTCGGGATAATTTTCCAGATTGGCCTGGCAGCGCATCAGCCCGGTTTTGGCCTGTAGGCGGACTTTCTTGCTGTCGGTTTGGAGCACCAGTTGTTGATAGTAATCGAGAGCATCCTGATAGTTCTCCTTGGCGAAACTCCAGTCGGCCAGCATACTCAAGGCATCTGCCATATAGGGATTGCCTTTCTGCTTGAGGACATTTTTGAAATGGGCGGCCGCCTCGTCTATACGTTGCTTTTCGTAGAGCAAGTTGGCGCAATGGTAGTTGGCAGACGTGTAGAAAGCTCCCTGTGGGAACTGCTCAAGGTATTCCTTGAAGGCGGCGATGGCCTCATCTTGCTTGTTGACCATCATCAGACGTTCTGCAGCTTGATACGACAGCGAATCCTGCTCGTCGGCCTGTACCGCAAAGCCTTCGCCCAGACCCTTTACATATTGGACGTACTGGTTCACCTGATTGATGGCGACATAAATGCTCTTGAGGTCGTTTACTGCGGTTTGGGCTTCGCGGCTGGCGGGATAATCGCCAATCACCTTCTTGTATGCGCTGATGGCCTCGGTGGACTGCCCGTTTTTGTAGTAAAGCAGGCCGATTTGAACGCCGGCCTTGCGGGCAAGTTCGCTGTTGGGACAGGCCGTCATTAGGCGTTGAAAAGCCGCGATGGCATTGTCGGTTTGCTGAAGGTTGATGTAGGCGCGTCCTTCTTCGAAAAGAACTTTGCCCAGATAATCCGATGACGGAAAACGCTGTTCGAAAGATTTCAGCAAGGCTGCTTTTTCTTTGTATTGCTTGCGCAGACCCAAACAGAAAGATTGCTGGTATACCGCATAATCATTGCCTTCTTTTGAAAGACGGTCGGTCTTGGCGTAGTAGCCTTCGGCCTGCTGGTATTGTCTGGCAAAATAGTAGCAGTCTCCTATACGGTTAAGTGCATCAATATAAGTGTCTTGCGAAGAAAGGCCTGAAAAACTGATATATTTCTCGAACCATCTTAGCGCCTGTTCGTAATTGTTGGTATTGAAATAACAATAGGCCAAATCGTAATGAGCAATTTGCCAAGCCTTGAATCCGGAAGCGCCCTTGGCATTCAAAAAACGCTGGAAATCGCCTATGGCTGTTGTCAGATTATTCAGTTGATAGGCGGCTTCGCCTTTCCAGAAATAGGCTTCGGGATTGGACAGCCCGATTCTGGCGCTGAGGTCTACGCAAGCCTTGAATTGCTGGTAGGCGGCCTCGTAGTCGGCGTTGTTGAAGCGTTCCACACCCAAAAGGAAAAGCAGTTTGCTCTTGGTTTCCAACATGTTTTGCGAGGGATGGTCAATTTTTTCGATAAAATCGATGGCGGCCCGATAGTTGGAGTTGCTCAAAAAGGCATCGGCCAAATGACTGTAAATCTCGTCGGAATAGCGGCTGTTGGGATAGTCCTGCAAAATCTGTTCGAAGGCCTTTACCTGCTCGTTGAAGGGTGAGAACGAAGTCTTATAGCAAAGAAGTGCGTAATTGTAGAGCGCATCTTCGCGAGTGTTCATGTCGTGGTAGCTGAGGCTGGCTCGTTCAAAACTCATGCGGGCCATATCGGTCTGTTGCATCTGCAGGTAGCAAACGCCGATGTGGAAGGTGGCGTTTTGGGCCAGCGCATCGTCTTCGGCCGTCACTTTCGAAAAGAATTTCAAGGCCTTGTCGTAATGCTGGTCCATAAAATGTATCATGCCAATGCGGTAGGCATCGCTGCGCAAAAGTTCGGGCTGCGTCTTAAGATAACGGTTGTACAGGCTGAGCGCTTCATCGTAGTTGTGCAGTTCGTAGTGGGAGCCGGCCGACAGGCGGAGCAGTTCTGTCATTTCGGCCTCGGCGGTTTGACCTTGCATCATGTCTTCGGCATTCTGCAGCACGGAGCTGAATTGTCCCTCTTTGAAGAGCAACTGTAGAATAAACAGTTTGGTGGCATTTTGGAAATCGGGATGGTTCACTACTTTTTGGAATCCTTCCAGCGCTTCTTGGGTAGAACCTTCACAATAATCAATGTATGCCATGTAATAAGTGGCCTGCGGAACGTAGCGCCCATTTTCGGCCAGAAGTCCGGCAAAGAGGCTGTCGGCCTTGTCGAAGTCTTCCAGCTGCGTGTAAGTATAGGCGAGACGAAAACGGTAGTCTTCCCAATCTTTCTTGCCGAGCGAATGCTTGTTGCACAGACGGAAAGAGGCCAGAGCATCGCTATACTGGCCGGCATTCATGGCGCAAGTACCCAAATAGTAGAAAGCCTTGGGCGCGTAAGTCGACAAGGAATAGTCGTTCAGGAAATTCCGCAGCAGCAGGCTGGCATCCATACGGTTGAGTTGGTAAGCCGATGCGGCCTGCATAAAACGCAGATGTTCTGTCTGTCCCATGTTGGGTTCGGGCTGTTCAGCCAACAGCTCTTCTGTCTGACTCAGGCAGATATCGTAGTTCCCTCGAATGAAAAATTCTTGACAAGCTTGGTAGCGGTTGCCCATCTGGTTTCCGGTTTTTTGCTCTTGTGCGCAGATGTATGGCGCGAGCAGCAGACAGACAGACAGCAGGAGTTTCTTCATAGTGTGTGGCGGTTTGTTTCGAAGCGCAAGTATACGATAATTGAACGGATAAAAAAAGAAAACCCGAAAGCTTGTGACCTTCGGGCTTTTGTGATTTCGATTTCGGCTCTTCAGGTAGGACTTGAACCTACGACCCCCTGATTAACAGTCAGGTGCTCTAACCGACTGAGCTACTGAAGAAAGTTGCTGATAGATTTTCTAAAAGCGCGACAAAAGTACGGGGATATTTCGAAATATGCAATATATTTGCGACAATTTTTTGAATTTTTATTTCGACAAGTCAAGCCTCCCAATGATGAAAAAGAAACTATCAAGACTTATTTTGCTGCTATGCGCCTTAATATCAGTTATATCCGTCAAGGCCGACAATCCCGCAAACCGTCCCTTCCAAATTGCCCAATATTTTGAAATACTGCACAGCCTGGTGCGTGATTTGGATGCCTATTACGTCGATACTCTTGATATGGAAAAAGTCTTCAACGCTGGCATAGAGGGTGTGCTGTCCGAAACCGACCCTTATACCAATTACATTCCCGAAAAAGAAGTCGAAGACTTTAAATATATGACCACGGGCGAATATGCCGGTGTCGGTGCCCTTATCTCCATGCACGATGGCAAGCCTGTCATCAGTGAACCTTACGAGAATATGCCCGCTCACAAGGCCGGTCTGCGCTTCGGCGATGAAATCGTTGCTATTGACGGCGAATCGATGGAGGGCAAGGATATTTCGTACGTGAGTGAGCGTCTGCGCGGCTTGCCCAATTCGGAAGTGCTGGTGACAGTTCGTCGCGAAGGAGAGAAAAAGCCACTGAGAATCAAGATTCAGCGTCAGAAGATAGTGATGCCCCAGGTGGTGTTTCACGGCATGCTCAACGATGAAGTGGGCTATATCTACCTTGAAGGTTTTACAGACAAGGCAACGCAGGAAGTGCGTCAAGCTTTGCTGGACCTTAAGGCTCAAGGGGTCCGCAAACTGATACTTGACCTTCGCGACAATGGCGGTGGACTAATGGCTGAGGCTGTGTCCATCTGCAATCTGTTTGTGCCACAAGATCAGGAAATCGTGTCGATGCGAGGCAAGGACAGTAGCAACAACCGCTGTTATAAGACACAGAGCCAGCCCATCGACACCCAAATCCCCTTGGTCATTCTG
The DNA here is from genome assembly GCA_964423935.1 of uncultured Bacteroidales bacterium. Lineage (GTDB taxonomy): Bacteria > Bacteroidota > Bacteroidia > Bacteroidales > UBA1402 > UBA1757. The sequence continues at coordinate 10,398 of CAYRHC010000040.1, forward strand.
GTGAACCAATCCACAGCCTCCTCTTCTGAAATTGTGGCAGGAGCTATGCAGGACCTCGACCGGGCCGTCATTATCGGCGAGCGTAGCTTTGGCAAGGGCCTGGTACAGGCCACGCGCGAACTTCCCTACGATGGACTGCTGAAATTGACCACGGCCAAGTATTACATCCCGAGCGGACGCTGTATTCAGGCTATCGATTACAAGATGTCACACGAGAACGGCCAGCTGACCCGTGTGCCGGACAGCCTGACGCAAGTGTTCCATACGCGCAATGGCCGCGAGGTGCGCGATGGTGGCGGCATCCGTCCCGATGTGGAAGTTAAGGAACCTAATGTTTCGACGCTGGCCGTGCAGCTGTCTTTGCACCATTTTTACTTTGATTTCGCCAATGCTTATCTACGTTCACATCCGACCATTGCCGAACCTTCGGAATTCCGTATCAGCGAGCAGGATTATCTCGACTTCAAACAGCAGGTGCTGGCCAAGGGCGTCAGCTACGATTTACAGAGCCGCAAACTGATG
>CAYRHC010000041.1:0-10279 GCA_964423935.1 uncultured Bacteroidales bacterium
TAAGCCCCAGTTTCAGGTACGATAACAGACGTCCGGGCGTGGCTATCACCATGTCGGCAGCCGAGTCGAGACCCTTCTTCTGCTGTTCCCAAACAATGCCGTCGCTACCGCCATACACCGCCACAGACGAAACGGGCAAATAGTAGGCAAATCCCTGCACCTGCTGGTCTATCTGCTGGGCCAATTCACGCGTGGGTACCATAATGACGGCATGAATGGCTTCTTGATGATCTTCGTGTTCTATCAGCAAGTCGTTGAGGATGGGCAGCAGGTAAGCGGCCGTTTTGCCTGTTCCGGTTTGTGCACAGCCTATCAAGTCGCGGCCTTCCAACAGTATGGGGATAGCCTGTTCTTGTATGGGCGTGCATTCGCGGAAGTTCATGTCCCACAGTCCGTCCAGTATTTCGTCTTCCAAATCGAGTTCTTCGAAGGTCATAATTATCTTAGTTTATGCGTTTCAAAATGTTTCCTGGCGAAAAGATGATAGCCCAATACGCCAAGAAGGTTAAAGCCCCAAGCCATCAGAAAAGCGGCCATATAGGAGCTGTGCTGCAATACAAATCCGGCCAACAGGATGCCCAGACCGCCACCGAGGTCCCACGATATCATCATAGAGGAATTGGCCGTTCCCCGGCGCGAATTGGGAGCCATATCGACAAACATGTTCTGACAGGCCGGATACAGATGGCCATTGCCAAGACCGATGAGGGCCGCCGCTCCAAAATAGCCGATGCCGCTGGGTACCAGCGCAAAAAGCAGATAGCCGAACAACGAGATGACAGAGCCCACCGCAGCATTGTGCGACACTTGCCCGTTTCTAAGGTGACGGCTGCCCGTCAGACGGGAAACGATAAGCGACAAGGCCAATATCAAAAAGAAATAGCCGCTACCTCCTTCTATGCCCAAGACTTCCTGCCCGTAGATGGCCACATAGGTGGAAATGACGCCATAGGACAAGCCGAAACAGACAACATTGGTGGCCAAAGGCCATGCGGGAACCAGAAAGAAGCGGTCGAGCGACAACACCTGCTTGCCCTTCTGCAATTCACGTTCGGGCACCTTGATAGTGGCCGCGATGACAAGGCCCAGCGCCGCCACCAACATCGAAATGGAAAACAGGATGTTGAAGTTGTGGGTCTGCTGGTAAATCAGCACCGCTATAGAAGGGCTGATGGCCGTTGCCACATTGTTGCTGAGTCCGTAATATCCGATGCCTTCAGACCTTCTGCTCGAAGGCAGCACATCGATGGCTACCGTACTGTTGGCCACCGTGGTAAGCCCGAAAGGCGCACCGTGCAGCGTCCTGACCACGGCGAAAAGTAGCAGCGACCCGGCCAGAATGTAGCCTGCAAAAAACAGGAACATAAAGCAGAAACTAATCAGCAGCAGTGTCTTGCGCGGCAGACTATCCACCAGAAACCCGCTGAAGGCGCGGGTTATCAGGGAAACGATGGTATAGCCGCTCAGAACGATTCCTATCACATGTTTGTCGGCAGCGAAACGCTCTTGCAAGTATATGGGCAGCAAAGGCACCACCAACATAAATGAAAAGAAAATCATAAAGTTGCACAGGAGAGCCTTGATGTAATTGCTGTTCCAAAGCTTCTCCTGTGCCACTGTAGAGCCGATTGCTTCCATTCGCCGGATTGCGTGTTAAAGAATCAATATCCGAAAATGGTTTCCAGACTGAGTTTCTCAACCTTGCCCATCTGGCTCATGTGCTTGAAGTCCAAATCGTTGCGGTCGCCCAAGATGGCCCAAGTGTAGGTTCTGTCCTTGACGTATTGCTGCTGGAAGACTTTCACTTGTTCCAAATCGAGCGAAGGAAGTGCCTGGAATACATCTTGACGGATATCGTGGTCGAGACCGTAATACTGCATACGATAGAAATAGTTGAAGATGCTGAATCGGTTGATGCGTTCCGTTCTGAGCGAAGCTTCCATGCTGCTCTTGGCCAATTCGAAGGCAGCCTGCGATTCGGGCATGTTGTTGATAATGTCCATGAAAGCATCCATAGCGTCCTTCATCTTATCGTTCTGCGTTGCAATATACGTACCCATATAGTAAGGAAGTTCCTTGCGTCCGAAATCGGAATAGTAGGCGGCAGCCGTATAGGCCAAACCACGGGCTTCACGCATTTCCTGGAAGACAATACCGTTCATGCCGCCACCGAAATACTGGTCGTAAAGGTCGATAATGGCCTTTTTGGAAGCATCGTAAGGCTCTTCCGTATTAGAGAACGAGGCCATATAAATCTGCTTGGCAGGATAATGTGCAAAGTAGACCTTGGGTTCACGCGTCGTGGCAGGTTCGATGATGACGGTAGGCATTCCGGGATTAACGGCAGCAGGCAGCGTACTGGAAGCGGCGATCTTGGCCGTCAGGGTTTCCTGATTGTCAGGGCCATAATACAGCACGGTGTGCGGATAGGTGATGAGTTCTCGAAGCGCCTGCATCAAGTCGGAAGCCTTCAGACGCTTCAGTTCCTGATTGCTGAGTTCATTTCTGGTAGCCTTGGCGCCATAATACATATAGCTGCGCAGTTTCGAGAAGATGCTCGACTGATTGCGCTTGGCATCCTCACGAGATTTGATAATATCGTTGATGTAGTGCTCGAAAGCTTCTTCATCGGCCTGAGCATCCTGCAGAAGTTCATCGGCCAAGGCGATAGCCTGAGACATGTTTTCACCCAAACCGCTCAATCTGACAGAGCTGGTAGAAGTAGAGGCATAGGCTTGGAAAGAGCAAGCCAAACGATACCATTCCTTTTTGATGTCTTCTTTGCTGCGGGTTGAAGTACCCAGATAATCCAGATATTCGAAGGCCATCGGCAGGAGTTTGTTGTGTTCTTCGCCCAGTTCGAAACGATATTCAAGCGTAAAGAGAGGATTTTCGGTGTTGTGGATGTATTTGACAGGCCAAGTAGCACCGGCATTTGCCGTAACATCGAAATTTTGGATGGCCTTGGCGAAGTCTACAAACAAAGGCTGAATAGGCTCAACTTGGCTTTCCTTGATTTCACGCAGGAAAGAGCTGACAGAGTCGCGGTTGGTCAAGATAGGCGTAATGGCCGGCTTGGCAATTTTGATTTCGTTGGGATCTTGTCCGATACGCTTGTAAACGACAGCATAACCATCGGTAAGCCATTTGTTGGCATAAGCCACTACATCTTCTTTGGTCACTTTACCCATACGGTCGAGGCGGCTAACCTCGTCTTTCCAATCGATTTCGTTGGTAAAGGCATCGAGCATGATGGAAACGCGGCCACGGTTGTTCTCCAGCTGGCGCATTTGGCGCAACTTGAACTGATTGACGGAGGCCTGGAGCAAATAATCATCGAATTCGCCCTTCTTCAGTTTTTCCACTTCGGCCAGCATCAGGTCTTTCACTTGGTCGAGGGTTTGTCCCTGTTTGGGATAACCCATGATGACAAAAGTGCCGTGATCGCTCAAGCCATAGCATCCGCTGCCAACGCCCAGCGCTTTCTGCTGCTGGTTGATATCCAGGTCGATAAGGCCGGCAGTACCGTTGCAAAGAATCTGGTCGAGCAAAGACATCATCTCTGACTCGAGGCTACGTTCGCCGGGATAAGGCCAAGCCAGGCAAACCATCTCGGCTTCGTTGCCGAACACTTCGGCCGTCTGCCGGGTCTGCGAAGGCTCTGCATCCAAAGCAGGACGTGCGGGCAAATTGTGGTTGGGCTTCATCTGTCCGAAATACTTCTTGATAACCTTAATGGCCTGATCGGGGTCAACATCACCGGCAAGGCAGATAACCATGTTGTTGGGCACATAGTAGGTCTTGTGGAAGTTCTTGATATTGGTGATGGAAGGATTCTTCAAATGTTCCTGCGAACCGAGGATGCTCTGGTTGCCATAAGGATGGTTGGGGAAAAGCATCTTGAAGAATTTCTCGTATACCTTGCGGGAATCTTGGGTAAGCGACATATTCTTTTCCTCGTAGATGGTTTCCAATTCGGTATGGAATCCACGGATAACGGGATTCACGAAACGGTCGCCCTGAATGCGGGCCCAGTTCTCAAGCTGATTGGAGGGGATATTTTCCGTATAAGCCGTGGCATCGTAGCTGGTAAAAGCATTGGTGCCGTCAGAACCGATGGCGGACATCAGTTTGTCGTACTCGTTGGGAATGAAAATTTTAGAGGCTTCGTAAGAGATACTGTCTATCTGATGATAGATGGCGGCGCGTTCAGCCTCATCGGTCTTGCTACGATATACTTCGTAGAGGGCTTCAATTTGGTCGAGCATCGGTTTTTCCAACTCGTAATTTGCCGTACCGAACTGCTTGGTACCCTTAAACATCAAGTGTTCGAAATAGTGGGCCAGACCGGTGGTTTCGGCCGGGTCGTTCTTACCGCCGGCGCGTACGGCCACATAGGCCTGAATGCGCGGTTCGTTCTCGTTAGGAGAAATATACACTTTCAGACCATTGTCCAAAGTATAGATGCGGGTCTGCATCGGGTCACCTTCAACGCTTTGGTAAGCGGGCTGACATGCATTGATAGCCAGTACCAACACAGCCATCAACATTAGCTGAAGTTTTTTCATAACTGTTTATATAATTGATTGATAATAGTTTTCATCTTAATTTAAGTTCCTGTCCCACATAGAGGGGCTGTCCCCACTGCATGCCGTTCAGCTTGTAGAGGGCATCCATCTGCAGGGCGTATTGTTGGGCTATGATGTACACACTGTCGTTCTCGCGAACAATATGCGTGGCGTTTTCGCCTTCCCAAACTTTGCCCTTCCGTCCAAGATAAACCATGTCGCCAGCCTTGATTTGATAGTCTTTGGGCCATTCGTTGAGTTTGCGCAGGCGGGCCGGCGAAACGTTGAATTCGTTGGCGATAGTCTTGTAGTTGTCACCATAATGAACCACAATATAAGGAACACTGCCCTTGTACTGGATATCATGAGTCACCTCTGCCGCAATGGCGTGCTGCGAGGCGGATTCACCCTGAGCCAACACGTGATAGTCTTTGGCATTCCTTATCACTTCCTGGCGCCGTGTGGCTGTTTTGGGCAGTACCGATTTGGAAGATTTGGCCTTGTGCTTGGTTTTGACAGCCGTTTTGGTTTGAGGCTCCTCCTTGACGGGCGTATCTATTCGGTTGTTTTCTTTTTCCATCTGTGCCATCAGGCGGCGGGCCTTGTAGGGACGGGTGGCCAGAATAGTATACTGGTTCAAGTCGTAGAGCTCGATGATGCGGACAAGTTTTTTGTCGTATTGTTTGTCGGTGGCATAACCGGCCTCTTTAAGGCCCTTGGCCCAAGCCTTGTAGTTCTTGACGTTGATATCGAAGAGCGAAGCGTAGCGCGACCGTGTTACCAGAAACAGCGAATGGTCGTTGTAGGAGTCGAGCACATCGTCGTATTTGCGGAAGCAGCTCATTTTGCCGTCGTCGAAGTATTCTACTGAAGGGCCTTGCCACGAACTGTTGCATTTGATGCCGAAATGATTGTTACTCTGGCGTGCCAATTCGCTGTTGCCCGCATTCGATTCAAGCAAGCCTTGCGCCAAAGTGATGCTGGCAGGAATACCATACTTGATCTGCTGCTTCATGGCATCGGAAGCGTACTTGCCGATATAGTCCTCATAGGGCTTCAGTTTGACATCGCCATAGGCCGGAATGATGGTGATGGCCAGCAAGAAACAGATTATCAAGCCACAGCGAGACAAAGTTTTATTATGACAAGGGAAAAAACTATTTTTGTACATCTCTCAAAAAGAAATGATGATGGAAGAGGTTAAAATCTGGGCAAAGTTAACATATTGTCGCATAGAAGAATTGGATTCCGATGAAAAAAACTGCATAGAGGCGGCAAAAAGGGCTTGCGACGCAGCCTATGCACCGTACTCGGACTTTCGGGTAGGAGCCGCCGTCCTGCTCGACAATGGTTGCATCGTCAGCGGTGCGAACCAAGAGAATGCAGCCTACCCCAGCGGACTCTGCGCCGAAAGGGTGGCCCTTTTTGCCGCCGCCGCCCACTACCCGCAGCAAAAGCCTCGGATACTGGCCATTGCCGCCCGCAGGGGCGACGGCCATTTCTACGAAAAGGCCGTCAGCCCCTGCGGCGCCTGCCGCCAAGTGATGCTGGAAACAGAGAAGCACTCACAACTGCCGTTGAGAGTGCTCCTGTATGGTCGCAATGAAATTATCCGCATCGATTCGGCCAGCGAACTGCTGCCCCTGGCCTTCCAATAACCTTATGCGGCATTTTCGAGGCAGTTTCGGCTTTGGAAGAAGGAGTGTGCTGGTAGCACATGACTGATGACAAAGGCGGAAATGCCCGAAAAGGCCGCATAAGCCCTACATCACCATGCTGCGCTTGGAGCTATAGACCAACTCCAACATCATGCGGCGCTCCCCATTCAGCACATTGCCACTGCGCAGTTTTATAGCAGACGGACGCACATCCTGCAATAAATATAGGGAGACTTTGTCGGTATTCTGCACTTCTTCGACAGGCACAATCACCATTTTGTCGAAAGGAACGAAAACCTGGGTGGAATCTAATTCACCATCGGCAGAGCGGATAGATTTCTGAATATACTTGCTCAAATCGAAAATGTAACAGGCTTCATCTTCGTCGTACTCGGCAATAAAAGAATAGAGGTCGTCGGCAGTGGAATAACCGTCAAAGAAGCTGCGTAGGTATTTTTCATTGAGCAATAGGAGCGTTTCCGAAGGGCTCAGCGCCCAGTCTTCGTCGGCCAGAGAAGTAGCTGCCACCTTCAAGCGGGCATAGTTGATGTTCTTCTCGCTGAGTTGACTACAGATTTCATTTAAAGGCAGACTCACTTGGGTATAGAGACCTGCAGGCGCATAGATGAAGTTGAGCGTGTCGTTGTCCATATCAGCCAGATAGGAAGCCAAATCGGGATGAGAGTAGGAATTGACCTGCTTCACCTCCTTAGACATGGGGAAGTAGCTGGCCGAAGTGGTGTCGCGCAGCACCCCGTCGCTGCCCAAATGTTTGATGCGATAGCAAATTTCCAATTGGGCATCGGTAATGTACACCAAACCACCGTTTCCATAAGTGCTTGTTATATAAAGGCCTTCAAAACAGTCGGCAAAATTGCGCGGTCCGTCAAAGCGCGTACTGTCGGCAAGATAATCTTGTAAGAGTTGCTCGGCAAAAGCGGTGCTCAAGGCCACACGCACACAGTAATCGGTGCCGTCGGTCCAGCTGTTTTCGGCGCTCTGAGGCGTAAAAGTGGCGGCACCCAGTCGTTCGCTGCGCGAGCAATAGGTGTCAACGTCTATATTGGTGTAATAGGTCGCGTCCAAATCCAGCTTGCGGTCGAGCTTGTAGACAGAGGCTTCGAGCAGGGCGTCGTCATCGCCGAACCACTTGTCGTAGAACAGATAGAGGAAAACAGAGTCTATCTGGTTGTCGGTGATGGTGGGGAACTTGAAGGCTGGCGGACAGTAAAGCTGGCACATAAAACTGGCTTGAGTAGTTCCGAAATAAGGGTCGGTATATTCGCCAACAACAGCACGGTTACTGCGTTGCCGGATAGAATCGGTCAGCACGGTGGCCGACTGCACGTCGAAAGTTGCCATGGCAGTGCTGAGCACATCTTTTTCGGGTTGTATGCTGTTGCCTATCGAGCTGCCATAGGTACAAGCCTGCAGCAGACAGCACAGGAGAATTAGAGATAAGGCTGTTTTTTTCATCAGATGCTTATTCCGTTAAAGACTTGTAGAAATCGGCGTAGGCGGCGTAATTGTCATCACTGCCGGCTACGACAAAGGGCTTGCCACTTTCCTTGAAGATATCGATGACTTCCGGCTGAACGTTTTCGGAAGCTTGCACCAGTCCATCGGCATAGCGGGCGGCCAGACGCATCAACGACAGATAGTCGGCCTTGGGCGCAAGCTCGGCAAAATCGGCAGGTCCCACTCCTTCGGTAACAATCTGGGTGGCCACACCCTCGCCAAAGGGCTGCTTGAAGGCATCATCGTAAGCTGAGTAAACCAGTTTGGCACGCTTGAAGAAGGGGTCGTCAGCAAAAGTCTTCTTCACATACAGCATGGCCAAAGCTGAGATCCATCCGTTACAGTGAATGACATCGGGCATCCAGCGCATTTTCTTGATGGTTTCCAGCACACCGCGTGCAAAAAAGATGCTGCGTTCGGCATTGTTTTCAGGTTCCTTGCCATTTTCATCGGCCACGGTGAACTTATAGTGGAAGAAATCTTCGTTGTCGATGAAGTACACCTGCATTCTGGCTGCCTGGATGGAAGCCACCTTTATGATGAGAGGATGATCGTTGTCATCGATAATGAGGTTCATCCCCGACAGACGCTGAACTTCGTGCAACTGATTGCGTCTCTCGTTGACACAGGCATAGCGAGGCATAAAAATCCGGATTTCGTTGCCCTTTTCCTGAATAGCCTGCGGCAATTGACGACAGGTTAAGGACATTTCGGTTTCGGGCAGATAAGGGGTAATCTCCTGACAGATGTACAGAACTTTCAATGCACTCATATACACAATGATTAAGGGATGAAAAATATCACGCAAAGGTAGTAAAAAATTTTGATTATTATGTATAATTTCTCACTTTTGCGGCCGCAAAAAATTACAGTTAAGTATGCACATCATTAATGGTATTGCCGAGCTGAAAAGCCTTGTCGCTCAGGCCCGTGCTGAAAAGAAAAGCATCGGATTGGTTCCCACGATGGGCGCGCTTCACGCCGGTCATGTTTCTTTGGTCAAGCGTTGCGTAGCCGAGAATGACATCTGCGTCGTGAGCGTTTTCGTCAATCCCACCCAATTCAATGACAAATCGGACCTGGCCGCCTACCCGCGTACGCCCGAGCAGGATGCCGCCCTGCTCAAAGAAGCCGGCTGTAGCATCGTATTCATGCCCTCGGTAGAAGAGATGTACCCCGAAACCGACACGCGCCAATTTCATTTCGGCGCACTGGAACAGGTGATGGAAGGCCCCTACCGCCCCGGACATTTCAACGGTGTGGCCCAGATTGTGAGCAAGCTTTTCTACGCCGTCGAACCCGACCGGGCTTATTTTGGCGAGAAAGATTTCCAACAGGTAGCCATTGTCCGCGACATGGTTCGCCAGCTACAACTTCCCGTCCAGATTGTTTCCTGCCCCATCGTCCGCGAAAAAGATGGATTGGCCTTGAGCAGCCGCAATCAACGTCTCACACCCGAAGAACGCAAAAAAGCTGTCTTGATTTCCAAATATCTGTTTGAAAGCCTTAACTTTGCCACCACAAAAACGCTGGCAGAGACCAAGTCTTTCGTCGAAGAAAACATCAAGGCTGTAGACATTTTCCGTCTCGATTATTTCGAGATTGTGGACGGCAACACGCTCCAGCCTGTTCAGCATTGGAATGACTCCGCCTATGTGGTAGGTTGCATTGCCGTCTATTGTGGCCCTGTCAGACTGATAGACAACATTATCTACAAGTCATAGTCATGTTTATAGAAGTAATGAAGTCCAAGATCCATCGGGTCCATGTTACAGAGTCGAATCTGGAATACGTGGGCAGCATCACTATTGATGAAGACCTGATGGATGCCGCCAATATCATTCAGGGAGAGAAGGTTCAAGTCCTGAACAAGAACAACGGCGAGCGTTTGGAAACTTATGTCATCAAAGGAAAAAGAGGCTCCGGTGTCATTTGCCTGAACGGGGCCGCAGCCCGCAAGGCCATGCCCGGCGATGTGCTCATTATCATCTCCTATGCGCTGATGGACTTTGAGGAAGCCAAGCGTTTCGAGCCTTCGGTTGTTTTTCCCGACACTGCCACCAATCTGCTGAAATGAGTACAAGGACGGCGAGGCTTCTGACCATTCTGCCTACGCTCCTTGTCTTTGTCTTTTCCGTCAAGGCTGGGGACCCCGAACGTTCTTACCGCCTTCCGATGGACGTCGCTCCCGTGCTGAGTGCCAACTTCGGCGAACTGCGCGAAAACCATTTTCATTCCGGTGTCGATTTCAAGACGCAAGGGGTCGTCGGCCACGCTGTGCGCAGCGTGGCCGACGGCTGCGTTTCGCGCATCGGTGTGCGCAAGTACGGCTACGGCAAAGCGGTCTACATCGACCATCCCGACGGCCATACCAGCGTCTATGCCCATTTGGACAGACTCTCGCCACGTCTGGAGCGTGTGTTGCGCGACAGTCAGTACAGAGCCGAGTCTTACCTAGTGGATCTTTATTTTGCGAACAGACAGTTACCCGTGCAACAGGGCGAACTCATCGCCTATAGCGGCAACACCGGCGGC